>JBOGHR010000724.1:0-4590 GCA_050744905.1 Acidimicrobiales bacterium | reverse complement strand
CCATGGGCCCGGCCGGCGCCCTGGCCGCCCCCGCCGCCCGCCCCCGCCTGCCGGCGCCCCGGGCACCGGTGGAGGGCATCCGCTTCCGGGACGTGACCTTCGCCTACCCCGGCGGCGGCCCACCCGTCCTCGAGCACCTCGACCTGGCCGTCCCGGCCGGCTCCTCCATGGCCGTCGTGGGCCAGAACGGCGCCGGCAAGACGACGCTGGCCAAGCTGCTGTGCCGGCTCCACGACCCCCAGGAGGGGGCCATCGAGGTGGACGGGGTCGACCTGCGCGACCTCGACGTGGACGCCTGGCGGGCACGGGTGACGGCGGTGTTCCAGGACTTCGTGCGCTTCGAGCTGCCCCTTCGCGACAACGTGGCCCCCGAAGGCGCCGACGACGCCTCGATCCTGGCCGCCCTGGCCCGAGCGGGCGCCACCGGCCTGGCCTCGCTCGACACGCCGCTGGCCCGTGGGTACGAGGGCGGCACCGAGCTGTCGGGGGGCCAGTGGCAGCGGGTGGCCCTGGCCCGGGCGCTGTGCGCCGTCGACCGGGGCGCCGGGCTGGTCCTGCTCGACGAGCCCACCGCCCAGCTCGACGTGCGGGGCGAGGCGGAGATCTTCGACCGCGTCCTCGACGCCACCCGGGCCGTCACCACCGTGCTCGCCTCCCACCGCTTCTCGACGGTGCGCCAGGCCGACCGCATCTGCGTCCTCGAGGACGGGCGGGTGGTGGAGCTCGGCTCCCACCGCGAGCTGATGGCCTCGGGCGGCCGGTACCGCACGATGTTCGATCTCCAGGCGTCCCGCTTCGAGGAGGCCGACGAGGGGGGGGCGGCGTATGAAGCCCTCGGCTGAGGGCCCGGCCGCCGCCGGCGCGCCCGGCGGCCCCGACGAGCTGGACGAGCTGCCGCCGGCGCTGCGGTCGATGGGGCGGATGCTCCGCGTCGGCTGGGGCACCGAGCGGGGCCTGCTGGTGGCGTCGGTGGCCCTCGCCCTCGCCGCCGCCCTTCCCGACGCCCTGCTGGCGTGGTGGCTGAAGCTCCTGGGCGAGGGGGTGCTGGAGGGCGAGCGGGCGCTGGTGACCACCGCCGCCCTCGGGCTCGGCGCGTCGGCCACCGCCACCTGGCTGCTGCGCACGATCGGGACGCGCGTGCAGCGCCGCTTCCGTGACCGGGTGACCATCGCCCTGGAGACCCACGTGGCCCACCTCCACGCGTCGATCGCCACCGTCGCCCACCAGGAGCGCCCCGCCCTCCTGGACCGCCTGGCGGTGCTGCGCAACCACGTTTTCGTGCTGGACCACCTGTACATGTCGCTCTTCACCACCGCCGGGTGGGCCCTGCGCCTGGGGGTGACGGTCGGGCTGCTGGTGTCGGTCCACCCCGCCCTCTCCCTGCTCCCCGCCTTCGCCCTCCCCACCGTGGCCACGTCGGCGTGGAGGCCCGGCGTCGAGCGCCGGGTGGAGGAGCGGGTGGCGCCGTCGGACCGCCTGGCCCGGCACCTCTTCGTCACCGCGACCACAGCGGCGGCGGGCAAGGAGGTGCGGGTCACGGGCATCGGCGCCCGGCTGGCGGCCCACCGCAGGCAGGAGTGGGAGCGCTGGTACGGCCCGGTGGCCGCCGCCCGGTGGGCGAGCGCGGCGTGGAGCTCGCTGGCGTGGGCCGTGTTCGGCGGGGGCTTCGTCGGCGCCGTGGCGTTCGTGGCGTCCGGCGTGGAGGCGCCCACCGGCGATGTCCTGCTCGTGCTCGCCGCCGGCTCCCGCCTGTCGGCCTACGTGGGCGCCACGGTGGGCGAGATCGGGTTCCTGCGGGGGATCTGGCTGGACGGCTCCCGCCGCCTGGCCTGGTTGGAGGACTACGCCGCCGCCCTGCGAGCGGCCGCCGACCGGCCCGTCCCCGACCGGCTGGCCAGCGGGATCGAGCTCGACCACGTCTCGTTCGCCTACCCGGGCACCAGCCGCGTGGTGCTCGACGACGTCTCGCTCGTGCTGCCGGCCGGCGCCGTCGTCGCCGTGGTGGGCGAGAACGGGGCGGGCAAGACCACCCTGGTCAAGCTCCTCTGCAAGCTGTACGAGCCGACGGCCGGCCGCATCCTGGTGGACGGCGTGCCGCTGGGGCGCATGGCGGCCGACGAGTGGCGGGCCCGCCTGGCGGGGGCGTTCCAGGACTTCTTCCGCTTCGAGCTGGCGGCCCGGCAGTCGGTGGGGGTGGGCGACGTCCCCCGCATCGACGACCACGGCGCCGTGGCCCGCGCCGTGGAGGAGGCCGGGGCGGCGGACGACGTGGCCCGCCTCGCCGCCGGCCTCGACACCCAGCTGGGCAAGACCTGGCCCGACGGCGTCGAGGTGTCGTTCGGGCAGTGGCAGAAGCTGGCCCTGGCTCGGGGGTTCATGCGCGCCGAGCCGCTCGTGCTGGTGCTCGACGAGCCCACCGCCGCCCTGGACGCCGAGACCGAGCACGCCCTGTTCGAGCGCTACGCGGCCGCCACCCGGCGGCGGGCCGGCGGCGACGGCGGGACCGGCACCATCACCGTCCTCGTGTCCCACCGCTTCAGCACGGTGCGGATGGCCGACCTCATCGTGGTCATGGACGGCGCGCGGGTGGTCGAGGTCGGCAGCCACCCCGGGCTGGTGGCGCGGGGCGGCCAGTACGCCGAGCTGTACGCCATCCAGGCCCGGGCCTACTCGAGGTAGCCGGCGGCCCGGAGCTCATGCGCAGGACCCTCGGGTCGGTGACCGCCGTCACCAGCGGGCCCCAGGGTGGGGGGCCGCTACGAGAGGCCGACGGTGGCGACGAGCTCGTCGCGGTCCATCGACGAGCGCCCGGGGATCTCCTGCTCCTTGGCCAGCTGCTTGAGCTCCTCGATGGAGAGGTGCCCCTTGTCGGCGGCCGTCGGGACGCCCAGCTCGGCCTTGCGGGCCTCAATGCGCTCGGCCATGTCCCGCAAGGCCTCGGCCCCGAGCGCCCGGCGCACCTGGGGGAACAGCTCGGTCTCCTCCTCCTCGGCGTGGTGCTCGACGTTCTCGATCATCACCTTCATCTTCGCCGCCCACGCCTCGTCCTCCGGCGACAGGCCCTTCACCTCGTCGGCCAGCTGCTTGACGACGTGGTGCTCCTCGATGCCCTCGGCGACCACCTCGCGGATCTCCTCCGACGCCTCGGCGACCTCGGGGTAGAAGATCTCCTCCTCGATGGTGGCGTGGACCTCGAGCTCGTCGATGATCCTGGGGGCGAGCTCGGCCATCTGCGAGGTCTCGCCGCTCTCCTCGGCGCTCTCGAAGCGGGAGAACAGCCCCCGCACCCGGTTGTGGTCGGCGATCAGAAGCGTCAGCGCGTCCATGGTCGTCTCCTTGTCACGTGAGGCCCGGCTCGGCGGCGGCACCGGCGCCCGGAGTCGTCGGCGGCGCCCCGCGAGAGGTTCCCGAATCCCCAGCAGCCCAAAACGACGGGTCAGCGCTCGATCCGCAGGTCCCGGAGGTAGAACCAGTACGTCCGCTTCCGGCAGACCCCCCACAGGGCCCACAGCGCCCGGAGCATCTCCCACGAGCGACGGGTGCCCTCGCACCAGCCGAACTTCTCCCGCTTGGTGCGGTGGGTCACGTCCCGCATGACCCGGGCCGAGCACGGCATCCGTGCCTCGGTCACCACCTCGTTGAGCATGATCTCGATCAGGTAGCCGTCCCGCTTGCGGGGCGGCACCGCCTCGAAGACCCACCGGGGGACGATGCGCTCCCCCGACGTCGGCGGGAACCGCAGCACGAACGGGTTCCAGATCCCGTAGTCGAACACCCCGAGCGACATGGTGGCCCGCCCCTCGAGGTAGGGCCGGCAGATGGCGTCGAGGTGGTGGCTCGTCAGGCCGACCAGGTCGGCGTCGACGAACAGGATGGCGTCGGCGTCGCTCAGCTCGACGCCCGCCTGCATGGCCAGCGCCTTGGAGCCGCAGCCGGCCCCGGCCGCCGATCCCGGGCGCCGCAGCACCTTGGCGCCGGCGGCCAGCGCCCGCCCGGCGGTGGCGTCGGTGGAGCCGTCGTCGACCACGATCACCTCGCGCACGTACCGGCAACGCCGGCAGGCGGCCACGACGGCGCCCACCGTGGGCTCCTCGTCCCTCGCCGGGACGACGGCGTCGATGATCGATTCGCGGCGCAGGCGCACGGTTCCGGGGTGGCGGGGCGTCACCGGGGACGTCCCGCCGCAGCCTCCGCCGCCGCCATGCTACGGCTCAGGGCACGACCACCACGGTGTCGCCGGCGTACCGGTAGGTGCCGTCGCCGTCGGGGGGCGCGGCCCCCGGTCCCACCACCGAGACGGACGTGCCCGGCGCCAGGGTGCGGACCGAGGGGTCGGACACCACGACGTCGCGCCAGGCCGCGCCGTCCCTGCTCACCCGGACGGTCACCGCCAGCCCACCGGGCAGCTCCAGGGGCACGGCGGACGCGTTGGTCAGCCGGGCCGTGGCCTGGCCGTTCCTCGGCGACCATCCCACCAGCAGCCGCAGGCGCTCTGGTCCGTCGCCCTCCTCGACGGCGGACCCGGCCGCCACCTCGGCGCCGCCCTCCAGGGTGACGAAGGCGCCGTTGTCCGACCGCTCCGGGTAGGTG
>JBOGHR010000723.1:0-2923 GCA_050744905.1 Acidimicrobiales bacterium | reverse complement strand
GCCCTGGGGTGAGGCCGGCGACGCCAGCGGCCATCGCCGGGCGGGCGGGCCGGCGACCACCACGGAGGCGGGTCGGGCGGCCGACGTAGGCCGGCGACCAGCTCGAAACGTGCGCACGGGGTCGGGGCGCCGATGGTGGCGACGCCCGCACGCCAGCCGTACCCTTGGCGCGTGCCCGCACCCGGTGCCGGCACCCGAGACGAGGAGGGGCGCCATGTTCATCCAGGTCATCACGGCGAAGGTGGTCGACGGCGACGGGCTCGAGCGCCAGATGGACCGGTGGGAGCGGGAGGTCCGCCCCGGTGCGGCGGGCTTCCGCGGCAGCACCGGCGGCGTCACCGACGACGGTCGCCTGATCGTGCTGGCCCGCTTCGAGTCGGAGGAGGCGGCCCGGCGCAACAGCGAGCGGCCCGAGCAGGGCGCCTGGTGGTCGGAGACGGAGAAGACGCTCGACGACGTGCGGTTCCAGGACAGCACCGAGGTGGTCACCACCGGTGGCGGCGGCTCGAACGACGCCGGGTTCGTCCAGGTGATGCGGGGCCACGTGGTGGACGCCGCCAAGATGGAGGAGCTGCAGGGGCGCACCGCCGAGTTCGAGGCGGCCATGGCGTCCCACCGCCCGGACGTGCTCGGCGACGTCACCGCCATGCACGGCGACGGCACCTTCACCGACGCCGTCTACTTCACCTCCGAGGCCCAGGCCCGGGCCAACGAGGGCAAGCCGCCGTCCGAGGAGCTGCGGGAGCTGTTCGAGGCGTGGTCGTCGGCGGTGGCGATCGACGAGTACCTCGACCTGCGCCGGCCCCGCTTCGTCTGACCGGCGCCGGGCCCCGGCGAGCACGTCGCGGCGGTACCGTGGTCGGCGGGTGGGTGCCGCCGACGATCCGACGATCAGGGAGCTGGCCGAGGTGATCGCCGGCCAGGCCGCGTCCATGGAGGCGTGGGAGAGCGCCGAGCTGCACGTGCTCGAGGTGGTCCTGCGCGAGCGGCTGGCCGCCCTGGGCATGGCCGCCGGCCCGGAGGCGGGGGCCATCCTGATGGTCGTGGCCCAGCTCCTCGCCGAGCGGGCCCCCGAGTGGGGCGGCGACGCCCGTGACACCCTTGCCGAGGTCGCCGTCCTCGGCCTGCGCCTCCTCGACGACGGCGCCGGCGCCTGAGGCGGCGAGGCCGCCCTACTCCGCGCCCGAGCGGGTGGCCTCCACCGACAGCTCGATCCGCACCTGCTTTCCGACCAGGAAGCCGCCCGTCTCCAGCGCCTGGTTCCAGGTCAGGCCGAACTCCTCGCGGTCGACCTCGGTGGTGGCCGAGCAGCCGATGCGGGTCATTCCCCACGGGTCCTGCACCGCCCCCTCGAACTCCAGGTCGAGGGTGACCGGCCGGGTGGCGCCGCGGATGGTGAGGTCGCCGTCGACCTGCCAGCCCTCGCCCCGGCGGCGCACGGACGTCGAGTGGAACTCGAGCGTGGGATGGGACTCCACGTCGAGGAAGTCGGCCGAGCGGAGGTGCTCGTCGCGCTTGGCGTCGCGGGTGTCGATGGTGGCGGCGTCGATGGTCACGTCGACCCGCGAGTCGGCGGGGTCGTCGCCCACCTCGACGGTGCCCGTGAAGTCGTTGAACCGCCCGCGGACCTTGGCCAGCCCGAGGTGGCGGACCACGAACTCCACGACGGAGTGGGAGGGATCGATCTGGTAGGTGCCGGCCTGGGGGACGGCCACGTCCTCGAACGTGCGCAGGGGCGTGCGCTGGGGCATGGGTCGCTCCTCCTCGTGTCGTGGGTCGCCCGGACAGGTACCCGTCGCGGTCGGGCCGCGAACCTTGCCCTGCCCCGGCCCGCGCCGCGGCTCAGCCGGATGGCGCCGCCCCGGTGGTGGTGGTGGTGGTCGTGGTCGCCGCCGCCGCCGGGTCGGCGGGGGCGTCGTCGGCCGGCGCCGGGATGACGAAGCGGTCGACGCGGAAGCTGCCCCCGATGCCCCGGATGGACACGTAGTCGATCCCGGTCAGGCGCCGGTCGCGGAAGGTCAGGACCTGGGCCTCGTAGGCCCGGCCGCCCTCCACGGTGAAGGTGCCCAGCCCGGTCGCCCCTGTGGAGCCCACGGTGAGGAACCGGGTGCCGTCCTCGACCCGGTTTCCCCGCTTGTGCACGTGGCCCGAGACCACCAGGGGGACGCGCCCCGACGCGCGCGAGGCGAGCACGGGGTCGTGGACGGCGAGCACGTCGGGGTCGTCGGCGTCGACCCGGCGCCCGACGGCGGCGGCCCGCCGTCGCTTGTCGGCCTCCGCCTCCCGGGGCCCCACCTGGTTGTCGGCGGTGAACGTCGGGTCGGGGACGCCGAGGACGCGCACGCCCCCCACGTCGGTGGTGCCGTCGAGCACGGTGACGCCGCCCACGCCCGCCAGCGCGGTCCGGACCTCGGGGGAGTCGTGGTTGCCGGGGACGAGCAGGTAGGGGACGGGCATGTCCACCAGCAGGTCGGCGATGCGCGCCTCCACCGGGTAGCCGAACGAGGTGAGGTCGCCGGTGTCGACGACGGCCTCCACCGCGAACCGCTCGGCGAGCTGGCGGGTGATCTCCAACCCCAGGGGGTTGAGGTGGATGTCGCTCACGTGGAGGATCCGGACGTCGCCCGGCGGCGGGCCCGCCGGCTCGGCCAGGGCCTGGTACAGGGCGCTCAGCTCGCCGCCCAGCACCGACACCTTCTCCCGGACCGCGGCCAGGTCCTCGACGTGGCGACCGACGGTGCGCAGCACGTCGGGGGCTCGGGCCAGCGACCCGTCGAAGCGGGGCTCCTCGAACCGGGCGGTGTCGTAGCCCTGCCAGGTGACGCCCAGGAGCAGGCTCACCGCGGCCGCGCCGCCCACGGCCCCGGCCGGCAGGTGGTGCAGGCGCCGCCCGGGAAGCAGGGCGGCGGCCACCGCGCCGGTG
>JBOGHR010000722.1:0-1835 GCA_050744905.1 Acidimicrobiales bacterium | reverse complement strand
GGCCGCCAGGCCGCGCACGGTGGGCGCGGCGAGGACGGCGCGGACGGGCAGGTCGACGCCGAGGACCCGCCGGATGCGGTTGGCCAGGCGCCCGGCGAGGAGGGAGTGGCCGCCGAGGGCGAAGAAGTCGTCGTCGATGCCCAGCTGCTCGACGCCCAGGACCTCGGAGAACAGCTCGACGAGCACGTGCTCGGAGGCGTCCCGGGGGCGCTGCCCGCAGACGGCGGCCGGTGGGGCGGGAAGGGAGCGCCGGTCGAGCTTTCCGCTCGCCGTGCGGGGCAGGTCGTCGACGAGGACGTAGGCCGAGGGGGCGAGGTGGGACGGCAGCGCCGCCTCCAGGTGGCGGCGCAGGTCCCTGCCGTTGAGGACCGCCCCGGCGCGGGGGACGGCATAGGCGACGAGGCGGGGTCCCGTCCCGTCGTCCCGGGCGACCACCACCGCCCGGGCCACGCCGGGGTGGCGCAGGAGGTGCGCCTCCACCTCGGCGGGCTCGACGCGAGCCCCCCGGATCTTCACCTGGTCGTCGAGCCTGCCCAGGAACTCGATGCGCCCGTCGGGCCGCCACCGCACCAGGTCGCCGGTGCGGTACAGCCGCCCGCCCGCCGGGCCGAACGGGTCGGCCACGAACCGCTCGGCGGTGAGGGAGGGACGGCGCACGTAGCCCCGGGCCACCCCGGCGCCCCCGAGGTACAGCTCTCCCGCCGCGCCGACCGGCACGGACCGGAGGGTCGCGTCGAGGACATGGGCGTGCACGTTCGCCACCGGCCGCCCGACGACGGGGTGGGCGGAATCGCCGACCGACGAGGCCAGCGCGTCGACCGTGCACTCGGTGGGCCCGTAGAGGTTGTGGCCGCGGACGCCGCCGGCGCCGCGCAGCTGCTCCCAGAGCGTCTCCCCGGCCGCCTCCCCGCCGAAGACCACGGTCGAGGGGCGATGACCCGGCCCGGCGAGCATCCCGGCCGCCAGCAGCTCTGCGAGGTGGGACGGCGTGGTGTCGACGACGTCGATCCGGTTGGCCCGCACGTGGGCGACCAGCCGGCCCGGGTCGGGCCGCAACTCGTCGTCCACCACGTGGAGCTCGTGGCCGGCGACCATCCACAGCAGCGGGTCCCAGAACGCGTCGAAGAACGCCGGCGCGATCAGGGCGACCCGCCGCGGCGGCGTCGCGTCGCACGCCGCCGGGATGAGCCGGGCCCGGTGGGCGGCGAGCAGGTTGGCCAGCGACCGATGGGTCACCGCCACACCCTTCGGTTCCCCGGTGGACCCCGACGTGTGCACCACGTAGGCGCCGTTGTCGAGGTGGAGCGGCCGGACGCGCTCGTCGTCGCCGAGCGGCCCGCCGGCGGTGGTCGCCAGGGCGGCGGCGACCTCGGGGTCGTCGACGACGAAGGCGTCGAACCCCTCGGGGACGGCCGCCCGCAGCGTCGACGTGGTGAGCACCCACCGGGCGCCGGCGCTGCCCAGCTGCACCGCCGTGCGGGCCGCCGGCTGGTCGGTCGGCAGGGCGAGGACGGTGGCGCCCGCGGCGAGCACGCCCACCACCCCGACGATCAGCACCTCGGTCCGCGGCAGCATCACGGCCACCACGTCCTCGGTGCCGATGCGGCGACCGGCGAGCTGACGAGCCACCCGGTTCGCCCGCGTACCGAGCTCGGCGAAGGTGAGGGACGCGCCGCCGGCGACGACCGCCACATCGCGCGGGCGGGTCGCCACGCGCGCGTCGAGGACGCCGACCACCGTCGAGGGTGGGACGTCGAGTGCCGTGGCGCTCCACCCGGCGGGCACCGGACCCGCCGCCTCCGGCGAGCCGGGCGCCACGTCGGCCACGTCCCCGT
>JBOGHR010000721.1:0-4836 GCA_050744905.1 Acidimicrobiales bacterium | reverse complement strand
GGGCGGGCGGCCCAGGTCGGGGGCGTCGGCCACGCCCGCCGCCCGGGCGGCCGCCACCGCCGCCCGCACGTCGTCGGCCGAGACCGTCCCCGTCAGCAGGTTGGGCAGGGCGGCGCCCGGGTACTCCAGCGTGGTCGGCCCGGGCACGACGACCCGCCCGTCGGCGTACAGGGTGAACCGCGGGAGGGTGGCGAAGGACAGCTCGGGGGGCAGGAAGCCCCCGCCGGTCGTGCTCTGGAGGACGAGCCCGGCGGCGGCGGGCGGGTCCGTGGCCGCACCGGGCGCCGTGGTGGTCGGCCGCCCCCCACCGGCGTCGCCGGCGCCCACGGTGGTGCCGTCGTCGCGGCAGGCGGCCAGGCCGGCGGCGGCCAGCACGGCGATGAGCAGGGCGGCACGTCGTCGCATGCACGTTGGACGGCGCCCGGCCCCCGGCCGGTTCCCGGCCCGTCCGGCACCGGCCGCTGCCATACGCCCGTGGCGGCCGACGGCGGAGGCGTCCTGACCGGGCGGGACCTGAACCGGGCGGTGCTCGCCCGCCAGCTGCTGCCCCGGGCCGCGGCCCGGAGGGTCGCAGCTCGGCAGGTCAGGAGCCGGTGGCGGCGTGCTCGGCGACCGCCCGGCGCACCTCGTCCATGTCCAGGGCCCGGGCCTGCCTCACCAGGTCCTCCAGGGCGGCGGCGGGCAGCGCTCCGGCCTGGGAGAACAGGAGCACCTGCTCCCGGAACACCATGAGCGTCGGGATGGAGCGGATCCCCGCCGAGCTCGCCAGCGCGGGGTTCGCCTCCGTGTCCACCTTCCCGAACACGATGTCGGGGTGGCGCTCGGCGACCTGCTCGTAGACCGGTGCGAACGAACGGCACGGGCCGCACCACGACGCCCACCAGTCCACGAGCACGAAGTCGCTCTCGGCCAGGACCTCGGCGAAGGTGGCGTCGGTCAGCTCGGTGGTTCCCACGAAGGCCCTCCCTGGGGGATCGGCGTCATCGGCTCAACCCCGATGGCCGCCAGGGCATTCCGCGGGTGGGCGGTCGGTCACGGCTGCTCCGGACGGGTCCGGCGCCGGCCGGAGGCCCGGACGGTCCCGGCCGTGTGCGGGCCGGCGGAGCCTGGACGGGCAGGCGGAGCCCGAGGGCAGCGGCGGCGCCCGGCTCACCGGTCGATGCGGCCGGCGGGCTCGGCGCCCGGCACCGCCCCCGCCTCCTCCGCCCTGCGGCCCGACCGGAAGGGGTTGAGGACGTCGCCCACGGCGTCGGACACCAGGCTCAGGCCGAGCACGGCGACGACGATGGCCAGGCCCGGGAACACGGCCATCCACCACGCCGTGCGCATGAACCCCTGGGCGTTGTTGGCCAGGTACCCCAGGCTCATCACGTTGGGGTCCCCGAGGCCGAGGTACGACAGGCTGGCCTCCAGGAGGATGACGCTGGCCGCCAGCAGGGAGATCATCACCCAGGCGGCGGGCAGCACCGACGGCAGCACGTGGCGGACCAGGATGCGCCCGTCCGACGCGCCGAGCGCCTTGGCCGCCTCCACGAACTCCCGCTCCCGCAGCGACAGCGCCTCGGCCCGCACGACCCGGGCCAGGACCGGCCACGACGTGAAGCCCAGCACCAGGATCACGATCCCCAGGCCGGCGCCGAGCAGGGCGACCGCCACGATGGCGAGGAAGAACCGGGGGCAGGCCTGGAACACCTCGGTCACCCGCATCAGCACGTCGTCCACCCGGCCGCCCCGGTACCCGGCGACGGCGCCCACGACCACGCCGATCACCCCGGCCAGGAGCACGGCGACGGCGGCGACGATGGTGGAGGTGCGCATCCCGAAGAGGACGCCGCTCAGCACGTCCCGGCCGAGGTCGTCGGTGCCCATGAGGTGGGCCGCCGACGGCCCCCGGAGCGGCGGCCCGACGGTGGTGAACGGGTCGCTGGGGGCCAGCGAACCGGCGAACGTGCCGGCCACGACGACGCCCACGGTGAGCGCCAGGCCGGCGATGCCGGTGGGCGAGCGGCGCAGCTGGCGCCACGCGCCGCGCCGGGCGGCGGGGCGGTCAGCGGTAGCGGATGCGGGGGTCGATGCGGGCATAGATCAGGTCGGTGACGAGGTTGGCGACCACGACGGCGAGGGAGACGAGGAGGAAGACGCCCATCAGCACCGGGTAGTCCCGGGTGCGGACGGCGCTGAGGAGGAGCTGGCCCAGGCCGGGCCAGGCGAAGACGGTCTCGATGAGCACGGCGCCCGAGAACAGGAACCCGACCCGGGCGCCGATGACGGTGATCACCGGCAGCAGGGCGTTGGGCAGGGCGTGGCGGACCATGGCCCGTCCCGGGGCCACGCCCTTGGCCCGGGCGAAGCGCACGTAGTCCTTGCCCAGCTCCTGGAGGAGCCCGGCCCGGGTCAGCCGGGTGATCATGGCCAGCTCCGACGCGGCGAGCACGAGCGCCGGCAGGGCGAGGTGGTGGGCGACGTCGACCACGGCCTCCACGCCGGTGTTCGAGGCGCGGGCGTCGGTCATCCCCTGGAGCGGGAACCACCCCGTCCCGAACGCCAGCGTAAGCAGGGCCACCTGGCCCAGCCAGAACGCCGGGACGGCGTAGCCGACCAGCGCGGCGACGGTGACGCCCAGGTCGAGGGCCCCGCCCGGGCGGCGGGCCACGACGGCACCGAGGGCGATGCCCACGGCGCTGGAGACGACCAGCGCCGTCACCATGAGCAGCAGCGTGGCCGGGAGCCGCTCGGCGATGACCGAGAACACCGGTTGGCCGTGGACGAACGACGTCCCCAGGTCGGCGGTCAGCACGTTGCCGGCGTAGGTCGTGAACTGGGCGGCCAGCGGGCGGTCGAGGCCGAACTTCTCCCGCATGAACCGGTAGTGCGCCTCGTCGCCGCTCTCGCCGGCGAGGGCCACGATGGGGTCGCCGGGCGCCAGGTGGACCAGGGCGAAGGTGACGACGATGATCCCGGCGACGGTCGGGAGCGCCTGCGCGAGGCGGCGCAGGATGTAGCGGGGGGTCACCTCCTACAGTACGCCGCCTCCGCGAAGAGCCCGTTCTGGAACTTGAAGCCCGTGCACGCCGCGTCGTAGGCCCGGGCCCCCTCCGTCTCGACGATCCACACGTACGGCTGGTCCTCGGCCACGATCTCCTGGATCTCCCGGTAGATGCGGCCCCGGGCCGCCTGGTCCACCTCGCCGGCGGCCTCGTCGAAGAGGCGGTCCACCTCGGCGTTGCGGTAGCCGGCGGCGTTGGTGAACGGCGCCGGGCTGATCTGCGACGAGTGGAACATGCGGCGGACGCCGATCTGGGGCTCGGAGCCGTTGCAGTACGAGATCACGTTGGTGTCGAAGTCGCGCTGCTGGAACACCGGGCCGGGGAAGACGGCGGGCTCCAGGGGCTCCTGGGTGACCTCGATCCCCACCGCGCCCAGCTGCTGGCGGACCAGCTCGCCGTACTTGGCGAAGGTCGGGAAGTGCAGGAAGTCGATGGCGAACCTCGTCCCGTCGGGCACGCCCTCCACCCCGCTCGCCACCCGCACGCCGTCGCCCTCCCGCGTCCACCCCGCCTCGTCGAGCAGCCGCTCGGCCTCGGCCCGGTCGAACTCGGGCAGGCCGGCGTCGTCGTGGTGGGCCCACGGGATGCCGCTGGAGATGGGCGCCTCGGCGACCTGGCCGACGCCGAAGAGGATCTGGTCGAGGAACTGCTTGCGATCCAGGGCGTGGGCGATGGCCTGCCGGGTCCTGACGTCCTGGAGGGCGGGCCGGTCGAGGTTGAGGGTCATGGTCATGATGCAGTTGGACCCGCCGGGGTTCCAGGCCGTGCGCGTCACCTCGATGTCCTCCGCCGACTCCAGGCGGGAGAACTCGGGGCCGCCCGGGATGGAGATCCAGTCCACCTCGCCGCCCTCCAGGGCGAGGACCTGGGCGGACTGCTCGGGGATGATGCGGATGACGATCTCGTCGAGGTAGGGCAGGTCGTCCTTGAAGTAGTCGGGGTTGCGCTCCATGCGGATCTCGGAGCCCTTGGTGTAGGAGACGAACTTGAACGGCCCCGTGCCGACGGGCGCGGCGTTCGTGGGGTTCTGGCTCGGGTCGGTGCCCTCGTACTTGTGCTTGGGCAGGATCGGCGCCTCGGTCACGTCCAGCTGCTGGAGCAGCGGCGCGTAGGGCTCGTTGAACCGGAACACCACCGTCTGCGGGTCCGGGGTCTCGATGCCGGCGAGCGCCGGGGCGACCGACGCCCGGGTGCGGCCGTGCAGCTTGAGCAGCATCTCGTCGAAGGTGAACTTGACGTCGGCCGAGGTGAACGGGGTGCCGTCGTGCCAGGTCACGCCGTCCCGCAGGGAGAAGGTGTAGACGGCGCCGTCCTCGGTGATCTCCCAGCTCTCGGCCAGCTCGGGCTGGAGCTCGAGGTCGTTGTCGACGCCCACCAGGCCGTTGTAGAGGATCTCGGAGGCCGGGTGGGTGGTGCCCGACGTGGTGATGGCCGGGTTGAGGTGGCCGGGATCGGCCGACAGCGCCACCACGAGGGTCCCGCCCCGGACCGGCTCCTCGGCGGCGGTGGTGGTCGTCTCCTGGGCGGCGTCGTCCTCGTCGTCGTCGGCGCAGGCCGCCAGCACGAGCGACATCACCAGCACCACGATCGCCGGACCGCGGAACGCACGTCTACCCCCGGACATAGGAAGCCCCTTCCCTCTGGTCACCGCAAGTGTGATCATCCGCGGGCGGCGTTGCAAGGCCGGACCACGGGGCCGGTCCCCGAGGCCCGGCGATGCCGCCGCGCCGGCGGCGCGGCGAGGACCTCGTGGCCGGCGCCCACGAAGGCGGCGGCGACGGGTGGGAGC
>JBOGHR010000720.1:0-7061 GCA_050744905.1 Acidimicrobiales bacterium | reverse complement strand
CGGCGATCCGCTCCGCCACATCCACACGGACGTTCTATCCGGCCGCGCGCGCTCAGTGGCGGATGCCTACGCTCCGCGCGACCGGTGGTGAATAGTTACTTGTGACGTTCGGACCCATGGGGCGTCGGCTCGCCGACACGCTGGTGAAGCACCTCAATGGTGAGTTCGATGAAGTGCTCGAGGTCAAGCCAGAGTTCGCTGCCACGGCAGACGCCGTGGTCATCGAGGTCAATGAGACCCCCGACGGCTCAGCGAAGCCGGAGGCCGGCTAGATCTCGTCGAACTCCGCAGCAAATGGAACTCGTTTCGAGGCATCGGCAACTCACCTCGCCGCTCGCTCTCTCGGGTCGTGAGCCGAACCCGAGCCGAACCCGACCCGAACAACGACTCTGGGCGCGACTCACAGCCGTCGCCGTGTCCCGAACCACCAGAACGCCGCCAGACGCGTCACCGAGGTGCCGGTCTGGGACGCTCGCGAAGCGGCGTCGAGCAGCCCGAGAACCGGCGCTGCTCTGCGGACAAGGCGCACGGGTTCGCCGCGCCGCCCTCCCCGCCAGCTCGGTGCCGAACTCGAGCGCTCAAACGCCCGCCTCACGCCACGGTTGCCTGCAACTCCGCCCATACGACGGCATGATCGCTTCCGGCGCCTACGGCGTCGGCGAACTCGAAACCCATCGCCTGGACCTCGAAATCTCTACTGATGAGAAGGTGGTCGTAACGGCAGCCCTTGGCGGAGCCGCTGGTCCCGCGATTGTGGGTGACGGCCAACGGTCCTGACGGTCGTAGACGACAGATCCGCTCCAGCTCGGCCGGATGTGAGGAAAGCCAAAGTCGCCATGCGTCCGTGAGCGCATGTGCGGGCGAAGCACCGAACAAGCGGCCGTCTTCGAACCATGGGTCGCCGGGCCCTTGCTGACTGGGTTCCAGTGTCCATGGGTCCTCCCACGGCGTGTTCGCATCCATGCCTACGACGACAGACCCCTCGTTGTGGATAAGCCAGTTGGTCAAGGCTCGGTAGGCGGCCATCTTCGGGACCATCCGCGACGGACCCTTCCCCACCGCATTTGGAGCGTGCCAGCTCACGAAGCGAACCGCTATGCCGTCTACGTCGACGGCTGCGAAGACGCCGCGGCTTGGGGCGGGTAGATCCCTGATGACGTCCGCGGATTCCAAGTCAATTGACCCTCTGCCGGCGACAAGGATCGCCGACCCATGTGGTTTGTGGCGGTCGGAGACGGGCGCATCCGGCGAGAGGTCGAGGCCAAAGACGCCGGAGGACGCCGCAGTGTTCGAGAGGAAGCCCTCGAAGCTCGCCCGATCGCACTCCTGAAGCAGGAGGACATCGAACCCGAGGTCGGCGCTAAGTGCCGCCTTGTCGCGCCAACGTGCCGAGGTGAAGGCGTTAAGGTTCCAGTCAAGTACCCGCATGGCTACGGGGTCCGCTGGCCGGCCGAAGGGGCTTGTTGGCCGAAACCCGATCCCATCGCCGGGCGCGGTCGTCCACAGGTGTCCGCAGACGGAGCACTGCCACTCGGGGCGTCCGATGCGATTCCGCACCCGCCGAGCGTCAAGTCACCGCGCTCTGCCGTTTCGCGCGAACTCACGTCCGGGTAGCCGTAGACGACCGGCCTTGTGTGGAGCCGCGGCAACTTGGGCAGTGGCGTGGTCATCGCCTCGTCCCCACTCGGCAACTTTGCCACGCGAGGCCCGCTTCCTTCCCCGGTTGGCGTCACGGCCCGTCTGACGGCCGCACTCCGGCGCGCACTTCGTGCCGTTCTCGGGCGGCCGCCGTAGGACGACGCCAGCTGATCGGTGCGCGCGATATCGGGCGTAACCGCGGCGGAATCGCCGGGAGCTCTCGGCAGGTCGGCCGGCGGCCGGTCCGCTACGCGCCGTTCGGTCCGGCTTTGGGCTCTCGGGCCATCGCCATATCGAGGGCCTGTTATGTGTGTCCCTGACCGGCACATCGGGGGCAGGTGGTTCGGACATGTCCAGCTGGCCTCGCCTTGTCTGACAGCATGTCGGGCGATGCCTATGTGGTCCGACAAGTGGACGGGAATTCTCAGCAAACTCGATAGCTGCATTGCCGAGTGTCGCGCTCGCTTCCGCAGCAGCCAGAAGTGCAGGGACAGCATCGAAGCCGTCATGGCGGACCTCTGGCATCTGAAGGACTGGCTCGAAGGTGATCCGGCCGTCTCGATCCCACGTTCAGATGTGAACGCCTTCCTGGAGACGCCTGGCGCCTTCAACATCCGCGGGTGCGGCGACCTCACGACGCTCGACAAGCACTTCATCGTGAAGGACAAGCACCGAGAAAACACAACCCTTCGGCATGAGAACGTCCTCGAGCACCGTGACGGGGCGCCGCTCGTGTACAGCGCTACGCGCGACTACGGCGACGGGAACGTCGACCACTGGGAAGATGCCGTCGAATTAGCAATTCGTGCAGCAAGGGAATGGGAGGCGTTTTTGGTCGGTCGAGGGATGCTAAGCCACGCGCGCATCACGAGGTCTGGTGGGCTCGCCCCATAACGCCGGTTCGTCACGCCCGCCGCCACGCCTAACTGGTGATCGGTCCGGTACAGCCTTGAATACCCGGGCCCGTGCTGGCGATCCGCCGGCGGCGCGACGAGCGGCACGTTCGGCTCGGCTACTTGCTTCTGAGGATCCTTCCTGCGAGGACTAACCCACCAAACTATGCGGCGATCATCAGGGTGACGAGGCCCTCGGACACCTTCTTGTCAGCGCTCATTTCCGGGACGAAAAGCAGGCCGTACAGCATCAAGACGGCGCAGGTCATGATGCCCGCGATCCCGAGGCCCATCAGCACCAGGCCAATCCCCTTGCGGATGCCCGTCACATGGACACCCTAGGGAGTGGAGTGCCAAACTAGTGCCGGGTTGCGACGCCGGCCGCCACGCCGATCAGGTGCTCGCGAACGGCCTCGGCGTTCCGTCAGCCGCCGGTCACCCGCGGTCCGGGGCGCCGGAGATCGGCACGTAGGTCGCGGGCCGCCGCTCGCGACGCTCGACGGCGTCGTCGACCGATCTGTCGCGCCATCGTCCCGGCGGCGTTCGCACGCTCGACGGGTTGCTCAGCCGAAGAACGAGGTGAGCGTCGCGGCGAGGAGAGGGTTGAACTGGTCGGGATCCTCGAGCATCGAGAAGTGGCCCACGCCCGTGAGGATGATCGGTTCGACCCCGTGCCCCCGCATTGACTCGGCGTCGGTCGGCGACACGTCGGGATTCATCGCCACGACCGGCGCCGAGAGCTCGGCGAGGACGGCGATGATCGGCGGGTGGCGGTTGAGGGCGTGGCCGATGGACCCGAGGCTGGCCTCCCGTGGCGCTGCGACCATGCTTCGCGCGACGTGATCGACGAGGGCCGGGTCGGCTTCCTCCGGGAACAAGCTGCGGGCGAACCGGTCGACCGCAGCACCGAAGTCCACGTGGAAGGGCGCCACGAACTGGGCGACATCTTCGGCCGATGAGGTCGGCTCGTCGCCGAGCGACCGGAACGTGTCGACCCACACCACCCCGCGGACGCGGTCGCCGAGCAGACGCGCAGCGAACACAGCGGCGTCGCCGCCCATCGAGTGACCGACCAGTGCGACGTCCCCGGCGCCGACTTCCTCGACGACGGCGACGACGTCGTCGCCGAATGCCGGGAGGTTCCAGTCGTCGCGTCCGACGCCTGACTCGCCGTGGCCACCAAGGTCGAGGGCGACGACCTGGTACGTCTCAGCCAGCAGGTCGACCTGCCGGCTCCAGAACGTGCGGTTGCCTGCCCATCCGTGGATGAGAACCACAGCGGGCGCGTCTCCGTCCGTCCGGCCGTGGGTCTCGTACGCGATCTCGACGCCGTCGCGGCTCCTGGCCATGGGGCACAGCATTGCAGACGCTGATCTGCCCGAATCGGCGATCTGGGCAGCGTTGTTCACCGGATCCGCGACGGCCGTATCGACGCCGCGCGTTGCATCCTGCCCGATCAGCTCGATGGTCGTGTTCAGCAGATATGCCCGCCGGGGTCGCGTCACCAAGATCTGCACGGCCGCAGCCGGGGATAGGTTGCGTGGGTACGCCTACGGAGGAGGACACATGAGCATCCTGGTTCGTTTCACGGCCGCGCCCACCCTGACAGCCGACAAGTACGACGCAACGCAGACTCGCATCGAGGCCTCGGGCACGTTTCCGCCCGACGGGCTCGAGCTGCACGTCGCGTTCTCGTCCGGTGGCAACTTCCGAGTCAGCGAAATCTGGGATTCCAAGGAGCAGTTCGAGGCGTTCGGAGAGCGGTTGATGCCGATCCTCACCGAGAGCGGCGTCGAGCTCGAGGGTCCTCCCGAGATGATCGAGATCCACAACATCATCCGGCGATAGGGCGGCGCCGGGCTATCGGGCAAGGTGGAAGCTCGCGACTGAGCGAGCGTGCAGGTTTAGGTGTGGCAGCCGGCTCCCGAATCGCCGATCTCCGCGTCCTCGTTGCCAAGGGCCACTCGAAGCAGGCGTGACTATTGCCGGGTAGGGAGCGGGTGCCGCCACCTCGGCGTCGACGGCATCGGCGCACAAGAGCGAACCTATCGGGAGGTACGGAGCGCCCGCCGGGGTCACGCCTGCGGACAAAGCGTCGATGGCCCGACCGACTGCTCGGTAACTACGCCCCCGGCTCTCGCCTTAGCTCCCATGGCCCCTGGCCGGGCCGCCCTCGTCGGATGAGAATCGGGGCGTGTCGGCCCGGGCAGACGTCGATCCTCTATGGCGCTCGGAGCCCGCTCTTAGCTTGACGCGGGGGTTTCGGGCGCTCCGTCCTGTCGCCTCGAGCACGCACCTCTGATTCTTCATGACGAGGCCCCCATCCGGTCCGACACGCCACAGGAGCCGGAAAGGAGGCAGGACGATGCAAGTGGTGGTCGAGCGGTGCGCGTTCTTGGACGTGCATCGTGACACGGTGATGGCGTGCGCCCGCACGCCCGACGGGGCCGGCGGACGGCGAGAGGAGGTGGCCGAGTTCGGCACGACGACCTCCCAGCTGCTGGAGCTGTCGGGTTGGCTGGTCGAGCGGGGCGTCACCCTGGTGGGCATGGAGGCGACCGGCGTGTACTGGAAGCCGGCCCACTGGGTGCTGGAGGAGATGATCGAGCAGGTGTGGGTCATCAACGCCCGCCACATGCGCAACGTCCCCGGCCGCAAGACCGACGTGGCCGACGCCTGCTGGGGCGCCCAGCTGCTCGAGCATGGCCTGGTGCGGCCCTCGTTCATCCCGCCCCGCCCCACCCGAGAGCAGCGGGACCTGACCCGCTACCGCAAGTCGGTGATCGAGGAGCGGGGCCGGGAGGTCCAGCGGCTGCACAAGGTGCTGGAGGATGCCGGGGTGAAGCTGTCGTCGGTGGCGTCGTCGGTGCTCACCAAGTCCGGACGGGAGATGATCGACGCCCTGATCGCCGGCCAGCGGGATCCCAAGACGCTGGCCGAGATGGCCAAAGGGAAGATGCGGGCCAAGATCCCCCAGCTCGAAGACGCCCTGGCCGGTCGCTTCAACGCCCACCACGCCCTGCTGTGCCGGGCCATTGCTGGCCCGCATCGACCAGGCCGACGCCACGATCGCGGAGCTGACGGCCCGCGTCGTTGAGCTGCAGGGCCCTCACGAAGCGGCGGTGTTCCTTCTCGTGGGGATCCCGGGCGTGAGCTACCGCACCGCCCAGGTGATCCTGGCTGAGATCCGACATGTCCCGCTTCCCCACCCCCGGTCACGTGGCGTCGTGGGCGGGCATGTGCCCCGGCAACAACGAGTCGGCCGGCAAGCACCGTTCCGGGCACACCCGCTACGGATCCAAGTGGCTGCGCATCGCCTTGGTCGAGGCGGCCCAGGCCGCCGGGCGCTCCAAGGGCACGTACCTGGCCGCCCACTACGCCCGCATCCGGGGGCGGCGGGGCCCGGCACGCGCCGCCGTCGCCGTCGGGCACTCCATCTTGGTCATCGCCTGGCACCTGTTGTCGACCGGTGAGACCTACACCGATCTCGGCGGCGACTACTTCGACAAGCGACGGTCCAGCAGCGCCCACCAGCGCCGGCTCGTCGCCCAGCTCGAGGCGATGGGCACAAGGTCACGCTCGAGCCCGCCGCATGACATCAGGCTTGTTGTCGGGCTCCGCCCGACCTGGGGTTGTGCCACCGCGCCCATGCGGCGGTACCAGGGAATGATTCACACCTCAGCGTCCGCTCCTCGGCAGACTCGACTGCCCGACTTCCGGCGCAGTGTGCTGCGGGACCGCCCCATAACACGCGCTCCGTAACGCGGGCGGCAGCGCCTGGACCGCCGAACCGAACTACGCGTCAGGCGTGCCCTCCGTCCCCGTGCCGCTGTTGTCCCCGAGGCTCACCATCCCTGACCGGCGCTCGCCTACCTGGGTCGACTGCCGGCAAGGGGTAGCCTCTGCCAGCCCGCCAGTTCCCCAAAATTTCCCCACGGCGAGCCTCGGGGAGCCCGTTTCCCCCATTTTTCCCCACGCTCTTGGACACGCATGAACACGTCTGGACACGAAGAAAGGAGGGAGCCGCTGAGCCGAACCCGCAGGTCAGAGTGGGATTCTGCAGGGAAACGGCTGGTCAGCGTGTAGCGCGCTCGGAGGGATTCGAACCCCCAACCTTCTGATCCGTAGTCAGATGCTCTATCCGTTGAGCTACGAGCGCGGGCGGAACCCTGAACTCTACCCCCCACCCCGTCACCCGGTCGCCGTCCGCCGAGGCGGGCGCTGTTCGAGCCCGTGCTCCAGCGGGTGCGCGACCTGGCTCGCCCGGCCTGCTCCTGCCCGCCGACCGGGACGAGGGGCCGCTGCCCGGGGCCCTTGCGCCCACCGAGCAGCCGCGGGGCCGGGGCGTGCTCGTCCGCCGGCAGGCCGGCGCCGAGCCGGGGCAGGGGCGACGCCGGGGTGGCGGGCGCGACATCCGGCGGCGGGACCCCGGGAACGGGATGGGCGGGCGCTGGTGGCGGAGAGGGAGGGATTTGAACCCTCGGACCCGGTTTCCCAGGTCAACTCATTAGCAGTGAGTCCGATTCGGCC
>JBOGHR010000719.1:0-3188 GCA_050744905.1 Acidimicrobiales bacterium | reverse complement strand
CCTCGACACGTCCATGCGCGAGATCGTCCAGCGCGTCCTGGCCTCTCGCGTCCCGGTGATCGTCTACGTGAGCCCCCAGGGGGCGCGTGCGGCGTCGGCGGGGGCGATCATCACCTTCGCCGCCCATGTGGCGGCGATGGCGCCGGGCACCGCCATCGGGGCCTCGACGCCGGTCGGGCTCGAGGGCGGCGACGTGGAGCGCAAGGTGGTGAACGACGCCGCCGCCTTCGCCGAGTCGCTCGCCCGCCTCCGGGGCCGTGACGTCGACTTCGCCGTCGACACCGTCCGCCGAGGTCGCTCGGCGGCGGCCGACGAGGCGGTCGAGATCGGCGCCGTGGACGTCGTGGCCCGCTCCCTGGACGAGCTGCTGGACGACGTCGACGGGCGCCAGGTGCGCCTGGGCGACGGTCGGGTGGTGGTGCTGCGCACGGCCGGCGCCGACGTCGACCAGCTCGAGATGAGCCTGTTCCGCCGGATCCAGCAGGTCCTCGCCGACCCGAACCTGGCGTTCCTGTTCCTGTCGCTCGGCACCCTCGCCGTCCTCTACGAGATCGCCAGCCCGGGTGTCGGCGCCGGGGGCGTCGTCGGCGCCGTGCTCATCCTGCTGGCGCTGTTCTCGCTCTCGGTCCTGCCCGTGAACGCCGTGGGGCTCCTGCTGCTGGCGCTGGCCGCCGCCCTTTTCGTCGCCGAGCTGTTCGCGCCCGGCGTGGGCGTCGCCGCCGCCGGTGGGACGGTGGCGCTGGTCCTCAGCGGCGTGTTCCTCGTCCGCGACGTCCCCGGCCTCGGCATCAGCCTGGCCGTCGTCCTGCCCGTGGCCGCCGTCGTCGGCGGCGCGGTGGTGGTGGCCGGCCGCCTCGTCGTGCGGTCGCAGCGAGCGGCCCCCGTCACGACCGGCACCGGCGCCCTGGTGGGCCGCCTGGTGACCGTCGACCGAGCCGACGGGCCACGGGGGCAGGCGCTCGTCGACGGCGCCTGGTGGAACGTCCGCGCCCGGCGCGGCACGCTGGGCGCCGGCGACGAGGTCCGGGTGGCCGAGGTCGACGGTCTCGACCTGGTCGTCGACGCGCCGTCGCCGGCGTCCCCTCGACAGCAACCGACAGGAGAGCCATGAGCGAAGCACTTCTCTACGGGATCGGCGGAGCGGTCGTGCTCCTCCTCGTGATCGTCGTCTCCGCCGTGCGCATCGTCGCGGAGTACGAGCGGGGCGTGATCTTCCGCCTCGGCCGGGTGGTCGGCGCCAAGGGCCCGGGACTGTTCTTCATCATCCCCATCGTCGACCGCATGGTGAAGGTCAACCTCCAGACCGTGACGTCCGACATCCCTCCCCAGGACGTCATCACCAAGGACAACGTCACGCTGCGGGTCAACGCCGTGACGTACTTCAACGTCGTCGACCCCGTCCGCGCCGTGGTCGCCATCCAGAACTACATGTACGCCACCTCCCAGGTGGCCCAGACGACGCTGCGCAGCATCCTCGGCCAGGTCGAGCTCGACGACCTGCTGCTCAAGCGGGACGAGATCAACCAGCAGCTGCAGACGATCATCGACGACCTCACCAACCCGTGGGGCATCAAGGTGACCCTCGTCGAGGTGAAGGACGTGGAGCTGCCCGAGGGCATGCGCCGGGCCATGGGGCGCCAGGCCGAGGCCGAGCGCGAGCGCCGGTCGAAGGTCATCCACGCCCAGGGCGAGTTCGAGGCCGCCGAGTCGCTCGGCCGGGCCGCCGCCGTCCTCGAGGACCACCCGGCGGCCATGCAGCTGCGCCTCCTGTCCACCATGGTGGAGGTGTCGGCCGAGAAGAGCTCGACGCTCATCTTCCCGGTGCCGATCGAGCTCCTCCGCCTGGTCGACGCCATGACGCCCCGCCCCGACGGCCGGCCGTGACCTCCCGCCGGCCCCCCCTCGCCTCTACCGCCGGGTCAGGAGGCGGACACCACGGCCCGTATGCGGGCGACGGCCTGGAGGCGCCGCTCCGCCTCGGCGGCCTCCAGGGTGGTGTTGGCCCGCACCCGGGCCTCGATGCCCTCCAGGCGGTTGAGCTCCTCGGCCAGGAGCGTCGCCTGGTCCTCCGCCGGGCGGCGGCGCAGCGACCGGTTGAACGCCCTCATGGCGCCGCTCGATCCCCGGAACCCGATCACCTTGGCGATGGCCTTGAACGAGCTTCCCTGGCGGCGCAGCTCGAACACCTTGTCGTCGACGTCCTGGGTCGGGGTCACGGCCGGCCCCACGGGGCCTCGGCCGGGTGGGGTGAGCGCGGCGCCCGGGCGCCGTCGAGGTGGGCCAGGACGCGCTCGACCGTCGCCCAGCCGTAGCCCCGGTCGAGCAGGTAGCCGCCCAGGTCGAAGGCGCCGCCGCTCTCCTCGATGGCGGCGAAGCACCGGTCGAGCAGGGACGGCAGGTCGGCATCGGCGGGCTCGGACGGCCCGAGCGGGCCCAGGCGGGCTGCTCGCTTCCGGCGCTGGCGGGCCAGCTCGTCGCCGTCGTCGACCACGGTGGTCTCGGGTTCGCCTTCAACGCCCATGGCGCACCTTTCTGTCTGTTGCTCAGAAGAGGCGACGGCGATGGGATGCCGCAGGCCAAGGGGCCGAGCGCTGGCGCTGCTCCCGAGAAGCTCCAGGCCAGGATAGTGCAGGCTCCCGGCACCGAGGAGCACCGACCGGCACGCCGCCCCACGGCCGCCGCCGGCCGGTCGGGGACGGTGCGGCCGCTCCAGGGGGTAGGCTGGCTCTTCGGGCCGTCACGAGGACGGCTCGCACAGCAGAGAAGAGATCCAGTTGTCGATTACCGGAACCGTCAAGTTCTTCAACGCCGAGAAGGGCTTCGGGTTCATCTCACGCGACAGGGGCGACGACGTCTTCGTGCACTACTCGAACATCGAGGGCAGCGGGTACAAGTCCCTCGACGAGGGCCAGCAGGTCGAGTTCAACGTCGTTCCCGGCCGCAAGGGCCAGGAGGCGCAGAACGTCCGCGTCCTCTAGGAGGGCGCCTCGCCGCCAGCCGTCTCGTGGCCGGCACCGTGGCATCCACGGAGCGCCGGCGACGAGGCGGGCGGCGTCGAGCGGGCGGAACCCGACGTAGCCTGACGTAGAGCGGGCGGTCGCCCGAGCCGGCGGCGAGGGAGCGGGCCGGCGCCCGGCCCGGGCCGGGCCGATAGGGTCGGCCGCACGATGCCGCTCCCCGCGCCCAGC
>JBOGHR010000718.1:0-1811 GCA_050744905.1 Acidimicrobiales bacterium | reverse complement strand
AGCGGAGCTCGCGCCGCCTCCGCCCTGTCCCTTCTCGGTGTCCGCAGCCGCCGAGGCCGCCTGCGGCGGCGAGCGCGGCCACGGGCTGGATCTTCGACCTCATTCGTTCGCTTCGCTCACTCCATTCGGTCGAGTTGGATCGTGCTCCGGCGGGCGAGCGGAGCTCGCGCCGCCTCCGCCCTGTCCCTTCTCGGTGTCCGCAGCCGCCGAGGCCGCCTGCGGCGGCGAGCGCGGCCACGGACCTTGCCGCTGCGAACGGGGCGAGCGTTTGGGGCCAGAGAACCAGGGCGGCTCAGGCCAGCAGCTCGTAGTGGGGGTTGGTGATCACCAGGCGGCCGCCCTTGCCCTTGGGGGCGCCCCGGCCGGTGACCATGAGGCGACGGCCGGCGCGGATGCCGGCGATGCGCGTGCGCCCCGTCCACATGGCGACCATCGACCCGGTGCCGTCCTTGACCGTCGCCTCCAGCCACGACGAGCCGTCGGGGCGGGGGACGATGCGCACGCTGGTGATCTCCCCCACCAGGGTCACCTCCTCCCGGGGCTTGGCGTCGCCGATGCACGTGGCGTCCTCGAACTGGGCGCAGAACTCCCGAAGCCGGTCGCGGTCGAGCTCGCTGACCGGCGTGGTGAACCGCTTGAGCGCATCCTTGAGCGCCATGGCGCCCTCCTCGTCGCTGCTGGTGGCTGCTCGTCGCTAGCCGTCGCTGCCGTCGCCGTCGCCGGCCGGGCCGCAGAACAAGGTGATCCGCACCGACGTCCCCGACTCCGAGGGGTCGAAGGCCACGTCGTCGACCAGTGTACGGATCAGCGGGATGCCCAGGCCCCGCTCGAAGTTGAGCCGCTCGGGATCGGTGACGGGCGGGTGCTCGGGGAGCTGCGACGGGTCGAAGCCGGCGCCCCGGTCCTCGATCCGGACCTCGAGGCGGTCGCCCCGCTCCGACCACCGGACCGTGACCCGGTCGTCGACGGCGCGGTTCACGTGGGCCTCGATGGCGTTGGTGCACGCCTCGGACACGGCCAGCTTGAGGTCGTCCAGGCGGTCGTCGGCCAGCGCCCGCCGGGCCGTCGCCAGCGAGGACACCACCAGGCGGGCCAGCCCGACGTACTCGGCCCGGGCGGGGATCTCCAGCTCGATGACGGGTTCGGCGGCGTCGTCCACCGCTACGGGGCCGATGCCCCTAGCCGGCGACGGCGGCGTCGACCGAGTCGTGGATGGTGAAGACCTTGGTGAGCCCGGTGATCTCGAACACCTTGAGGATGCGGTGCTGGGTGCACACCAGGCTGAGATCGCCGTCGTGGCTGCGCAGCCGCTTGAGGCCGCCCACGAGCACCCCCAGCCCGGTGGAGTCGAGGAAGTCGACCGCCTCCAGGTCGACGACGATGTTGTGCTTGCCCTGGCTCACCAACTCGACGAGCTTCTCGCGGAGGCGAGGGGCCGTGTACACGTCGACCTCCCCCCGCACGGCGAGCACGGTCGTGGCGCCGTGCTCGTTGACGTCGAGACCGAGATCCATGTGAGCCCCTTCCTCCTCGGCGCGGGCGCGCCGCCAGCGTCGGCCTGCAACCTACCCGCGTGTCGGTCCGGCAAGCATCGCGCACGGCGCCCCGCCCGCGGCCGAGGTCCGGAGGTCAGGAGGCCCTGCGCTCGGCGCCCGAGGTGGCCCGGGCCCGGTCGGCGCCGTCGTCGACGCCGAGGTCGGGCACGAACCACTCCGCCGTCGTCGGCCGCCTGGCCCTGGCCGCCTTGGCGGCTCCGGCGGCTCCGGCGGCGGCCTTGCGCCGCTTGGCCCGGCCCAGGCGCGGGTCCCGGC
>JBOGHR010000717.1:0-2351 GCA_050744905.1 Acidimicrobiales bacterium | reverse complement strand
CCGCGTCCGGCGAGCAGCTCTGCGAGGTCAGGAGCGGCCGGCGCCCGGCTCCGGGAAGCGGTTGGCGATCTCCTCGATCCTCTCGTGGGTGCCGGGCACCCACCTCGCCGTCATGCGGTCGAAGGGGTTGCGCACCTGGGGGGGCGGCGGCGCTGGCAGCGGCTGGCGGAAGTGGCGGTAGAGCGCCTCGACGCCGTCGCGCCCCGCGGTCCGGGGGTCGAGGTCGGGCGACTGCTCGACCTCCTCGGGCGTGTAGTTCACCGTGACCCGCCCGTCACCGAGGTCGGCGGCGCGCAGGGGGACGTACCTCGTGGCGCGTCCCCCCCGGCCGATCCTCACCTCCGCCCACTCCGGCAGGGCGTTGACGTTGTCGACCCAGATCTGCTCGACGGTGCCGATGCGGCCCCCGTCGATCCCGAGGACCTCCGCCCCCCGCAGCTCCACCAGCTCGTCCACGTGCCAGGTGTCCATGGGGCCCATGCCATCACTCCTTTTGCGGTTGATCCGTCGTTCTCAATTGTTCTCCCCGATCGGCCCGCCGTGCGAACGTCGTCGCCGGCCGCCGGGCGCTTTGCACCGCCGCCATGGCGGGTTAGGCTCCACCGCCCATGCGGCCCCTCCGGGTAGCGCTGTTCACCGTGTGCGGGCTGCTGCTGCTCCTCGGCGGCGGCGCGGTGGCCGCCGCCAGCTACGACGCGGTCCACCGGGACGAGCTGCTGCCCGGCGTGGTGGTCGACGGCGCCGACGCCGGCGGCCGGCCGGCGGCGTCGGTGGTTCGAGCGCTCGACGACCGCCTCCCCGCCATCGCCACCACCCCCGTGCGCATCGTGGCCGGCGGCGAGGAGGTCCGGGTCACCCTCGACCAGCTCGGCCTGCGGTCGAACGCCCGGGAGGTGGTCGCCCGCGCCCGGGCCGACGCCGACGGCATCGGTACCGCCAAGCGGGTCTGGCACCGGCTGCTCGGCCGCCCGGTCGACCTCCGCTACGACGTGCGCCTGGAGGTCGACCGGTCCGCCGTCGAGCGGGAGGTGGGCCGCCTGGCCGCCGCCGTCGCCGTGGCCCCGGTGGACGCCGGCATCGACGCCTCCAGCGGCATGGTGAGCTTCCTGCCCGCCCGCGAGGGCCGCGCCATCGACGTGGCGGCGACCACCGAGCAGGCGTACGACCTGGCCGTGCGGGTCGCCAACGGCGTCGCCCCCGCCCAGGCGGCGGAGCTGCGACCGACGGTGGAGGTGCTGGAGCCCGAGGTGAAGGGCTTCGACGACGTCATCCTCATCCGCACCGCCGAGAACAAGCTCTACCACTACGAGGGCGGGGCGGTGGTCAAGGAGTACCGCGTCGCCACCGGCACCCGGCGCTACCCGACCCCCAAGGGGCGGTTCTCGGTCGTGCTCAAGCGCCGGAACCCGACCTGGGTGAACCCCGATCCCCGTGGGTGGGGGCGCAGCCTGCCGGCCCGCATCGGACCGGGCCCGCGCAACCCGTTGGGGACCCGGGCGCTGAACCTCGACGCTCCGGCGATCCGCATCCACGGCACGAGCAACGTGGCCTCGCTCGGCACCAACGCCTCCCACGGGTGCATCCGCATGGCGATGGCGGACGTGGAGGAGCTGTTCGAGAAGGTGGAGGAGGGCACGCCCGTCGTCATCGTCGAGGGACCGCCGCCGCCGCCCGGCCCCGCTTCCAACCCGGCCGTGCCCGACACGCCGGTCACCACGATCGGCGACCCCGAGGCGCCGGTCGACCTGGAGGCCGGCTGACCCCGACCGGAACCCCGACTCCCGAGTAAATAGGTCACCGTTTCGGTGACCTATTTACTCGGGAGTGGCGGTCGGCGTCGGCGGCGGCGGTGGGATGGACCCGACCAGGAGGTCGGCGTAGGCGCTGGCGCCCGGACCGGAGGTCGTGCGGAAGTGGGTGCCGTCGCTCTGGAACCACTCCCGCTGGTCGGCGCTGCGCCCGTACCAGTCGACCAGCACCACCCGGGGGTGGCGGGCCGGCGCCTCGGCCAGGACCTGGTTGACCGACGCCTCCCACGCGGTGCGCGCCCGCACGGTGACGAGGAGGACGGGCGTGGTGGCGGGCACCTCGGCGAGGAGGGCGTCGACGTCGCCCGGCGCCACCGGGCCGTTGCTGCCCAGGTGGACGGCCACCACCGAGCCCAGCGTCCCCCCCTCCCGCATGGCGCGGACGATGCCGGGCGCCTCCCGGAACTGGCGGTTCATCGCCGCGTCGATGTAGCCCGCCGGCCCCAGGCGGTCGCGCAGCGCCCCGGCGGCGCTCACCATGATCGAGTCGCCGATGGCGGTGACGGCGACGCCGGGCGGCGGCTGCGGCGCGGGGGCCGGCGC
>JBOGHR010000716.1:0-1921 GCA_050744905.1 Acidimicrobiales bacterium | reverse complement strand
GACTCGGGCTCGGCCGCGGCCGCGTCGGCGGGAGGAGGAGGAGGCGGCGGAGGCGGCGGGGGCGGCGGCTTCGCGCCGTCGCCTCCGGCCTTCTCCGACCTGCCTTCCTCGGGCGCGCCCTCCTTGGCGGCGGCGAGCTTGGCCTCGCGCTCGCGCTGGGCGGCGGCGGCCTGCTGGCGGGCGGCCTCCTGGGCCTCGGCCTTCCGGCGCTGCTCCTCCGGGTCGAGCGGGGGCGACGGCTTCGCCTCCGCCGCCTGCTTCTCGGCCTTCTCCGGCGCGACCTTGCCCTTCTTGACCGCGAGCTGGCGCCCCTCGACCACGGCGTCGGCGATGATCCGGCACATGAGGTTGGCGCTGCGGATGGCGTCGTCGTTGCCGGGGATCACGTAGTCGATGATGTCGGGATCGCAGTTGGTGTCGACGACCGCGATCACCGGAATGCCGAGCCGGTTGGCCTCGGTGACGGCGATGTGCTCCTTCTTGGTGTCGATCACGAACACCGCCTTGGGCAGCTTCTCGAGCCCCTGGATCCCGCCGAGGTTGCGCTCGAGCTTCGTGAGCTCACGCTTGACCTTGAGCCCTTCCTTCTTGATCATCTGCTCGGTCTCGCCCGTCTCGACCAGCCGGCGCAGCTCGTGCAGCTTCGCCACCCGGGCGTGGACGGTCTGGAAGTTGGTGAGCGTGCCCCCCAGCCACCGGTAGTTGATGTAGGGGCTGTTGGCGCGCTCGGCCTCTCGCTGGATCGGCTCCTGCGCCTGCTTCTTGGTGCCGACGAAGAGCACCGATCCGCCGTTCTCGGCCGTGGTGCGGATGAAGCGATAGGCGGCATCGATGCGCTCCAGCGTCTGCTGGAGGTCGATGATGTAGATCCCGTTGCGCTCGCCGAAGATGAAACGGCGCATCTTGGGGTTCCAGCGGCGTGTCTGGTGGCCGAAGTGCACCCCGGCCTCCAGCAGCTGCTTCATGGTGACGACAGCCACGGTGTCCTTCCCTCGGTTGTGTCCTCCGCCCGCGCTGCGCCCCGTGAGCGGACTCGAGGGACGACCTTGGGTGGCGAGCGTGCGTGATCCCGGGTCGCGGACGGCCCGAGTCGGTCCTCACTCTAGCCGCCGGCCTGCCCACCGACTTTTCCGGCTGCATCAGGCCAAGCGCAGCGATTCGACCCGCCCCGGCCCCCGGATCCGGAGGGCGACGAGCAGGTCGGGGCCGGCACCGGCGACCGCGGCCGGATAGCCGCCGGGATCGGCCCGGTGGCGCACCCGGCCCGACCGCCGGTCGACGACCACGAGCTCACCCCCGTACGTGCTGAAGGCGGCGTGTCCGCCGGTCATGACGACGGCGGTGTGCAGCACGGGGACGTCGAGCTCGACCCGGTGACGAACGGTGCCGGTGCGGGCGTCGAGCAGGGTGAGGCCGCCGAAGTGGTCGACCACCGCGATCTCGGCGCCCTGCGCTCCGGGCGTGATGCCCGACTCGAAGGAAGCGGGCACCGCCGTCGCCCACGCCTCCTCTCCGTCGGTGAGGCGGCGGGCGACGATGCGGGCGTGGCCGTCGCCGTCGCCCTCCCCGACGATCACCAGGCCCCGCTGCACGACCGGCGCGCTGGCGAAGCGCCCCAGTGGCGCGTCCCACCCGAGTGCTCCGGTCTCGAGGTCGAGGGCGCGTAACCGGGCGTCGTCACCGCCGAACCAAGCGGCGACAACCGACCCCGTATCGGTGTCGACGGCCGGCGCCGACCGGATGGCGCCGGGGTGGGCTGCCGACCAGCGGGCCGCACCCGTGCCGGCGTCGAGCGCGCCGAGCGTGCCCGCCTCGGTGCCGTAGAGCGCCAGTGCTCCGGCCAGGGTCACCGGCCCGGCGGCGCCGTCGGCGACGGGTGCGTCCCAGCGGCGCGAGCCGTCGGGGCGCGCCAGCGCGGTCA
>JBOGHR010000715.1:0-7523 GCA_050744905.1 Acidimicrobiales bacterium | reverse complement strand
GCAGATGTCCTGGTCCTCGGCCTCCTGCACCAGCAGCAGGTCCGGGACGTGGAGGTTGTTTACCACCTGGGCAGCGAGGCCGGCGAGGTGGTCGCGGTAGTCGGCGTCGGAGGCGGGCACGTAGTCGAACGGCGGCCGCACGCCCGGGCAGCCGGTGTTGCCGGCGAAGTCGCACCCGTCGGTGGGGTCGTCGCGGAAGTCGTAAAGGTTCTCCACGTTGAACCGTGGCCGTCGACCACTCCAGCTCGCGGTCGGGCGCCTGCGGGGGGGGGGCGTTGGCGGCCGGGTCGGCGCCAGAGGCCAACGCCAGCTGCTCGGTGACCTGGATCTGGTACTTGCCGAACGAGAAGTACACGCCGCCGGCCGCGGCGTTGGTCACGGTGTCGAAGGTGCGGGCGGGGGCCAGGATGGCGCCCCGGTCGCCGGTGGCGCCCTTGAGGCCCAGGCTGCCGAGCACGATGCGGTACCCGTTGCCGTCGTCGAACAGCTCCGGCCGGTTGTCGAATGGGTGGGGGTCGCGGCACACCCGCCGGGCGAAGGGATCCTCGCGCTGGGCCACCGGGTGGTCGCCGCGGATGGCCCACACCTCGGCGTCGCCGCTGCTGGCGAACACGTCCCGGCCGCTCACGGCCAGGCTGGCGGCGGGGAGTCGGGTGCGCATGCCCTCGCGCCGCTCCCAGTACCGCTCGGCCTCGTCGAGGTCGTCGGGAGGGGCCGTCTCGAAGGCGGGGACTTCGGCGTCGAGGTCCACGCCGGTGCGCAGCCGTTCCACCAGGCTGGCGACGGACAGCTGGGTGAGGTTGAAGAACTCGCCCACCCGGCCCGAGAGCACCACCTCGTGGCCCACCTGCGGCACCTAGCCGCCGATGAGCGACGTGAAGGTGCCCATGAACACGAAGATGCCGTCGGAGGTGAGCGGGTCGCCATCGGTGGTGGCCGACGTCTCCTGAAGGAACAAGCCTCGCTGCCCAGAGCCGGAGAGGGTGAGCGAGTGGATCACGCCCCGCACCCGGACCGTCTGGCCGGCGTAAGGCGAGGCGTCGGTGGCGGCGTCGTCGCCGTCGGTGGTCCGGCCCTGCACGGTGCCGATCCGGAGCACCGGAGGGGGCGGCGGGGGGGGGGCGCCGGTGCCGCTCCCGGGGTGGCCGAGACCGTCGAAGGTGTCGGTGGCGAGGCCGTCCCACTCGGCCGCCGGGTCGAAGGCGGCGGCCGGGTCGGTATCCGGGCCGGCGCCGGCCCTGCGACGCAGGGTGTTGTCGGCCGTGCTGGTGAGACCCGTCCCCCACTCGGCGCCGGGGTCGACGCCCACCTGGCCGATGGAGTCGACCACGGTGGCGCCCCGCACCAGCACCACGGCGTCGTCGCCGTTGAACCAGCCGGAGCCGTTGGTCTGGTCGGCCTGGGCCAGGACGGCGACGGTGGCCGACGAATGGGCCAGCACGAACACGTCACCGGCGGCGACCGTGCCGCTCAGCCTGATCGTGAGGCCAGCGGTCCCGCTCCCGTTGAAGTACATCTTGACGGCGTAGCCCCCGGCGCCCAGGTCGATCGCCGCCTCCGTGGGGTTGGTGATCTCGAGGGCCTTGTTGTTGGAGCTGCCCTCCACGTACTCGGACAAGAACGCGTCCGAGGGAGCGGCCCCCGCAGGGCTGGTGGCGGCGAGAACGGGGAGGAGGCTGACCGCGGCGGTGGCGGCGGCGAGACGGCGCGTCGCTGCCATGGTCAGGCCGCCTCGGGGGGGTCGAACCGGCCGGCGGGGGTTCGGCCTGGCCGTGCTCGAACTCCCGCTTGGCCGTGCCGAGGGAGCGAGCCAGTTTGGAGAGCTTGGCGGCCCCGAAGAGCAGGAGCATGATCCCGAGGACGATGAGCAGTTCGGTCGCGCCGAGGCCGGCCATTGCGGTCTCCAATCGGTGTGGGCGGTGCGAGATGGTTGTGCGGGGGTGGCGTGTCGGCCGGTGCCCCCGGAGGCCGGCGCAGGTGGGAGCGCACGGCCTCCGGGAGGTGCTGGCACCTAGGTGCCGACGACTGACGAGAAGGGGAAGTTGTTGTCGTTGATCACGGCCAGCGTCTGGTCGTCGACGATCACCACGTCCTCGATGGTCACGAACCGGAACCGGGAGAAGGCGCCGTCGCCACCGAGCCCGCGAGGATCGGGGACGGCCATGAGGTTCACCAGGAGCGTCTTCTCCACGTAGCCGTCGCGGTCCTTGTCCCGCTTGTCGGGGAGGAACAGCGCCTTGAACCCGGGCGGCGGCGCCCTGGCCGCCGTCGCGCTCGATGACGATGAAGCGGTGCTCGTCCACCGCGATGAGGTCGCCGATGGCGTTGCCCGGGTGCTCCTGGTGCCCAGGGTGATCGCATCGGTCGGCTCCCTCCGTCTCGGTCGACGGCCGCGAGCCTCTCCAGCCCAGGCGAACAGAACGTCGCGTCAGTGCGTTGCCCGGTGGCCACGACGGTGAACGTTCCGGACGGGCCGGCGAGAGGCACGGGGCGGGCCTGCCGGCCCTCCTCATGTCACCCGATGTTCGCCCCACCCCAACGAGGGGGCCAACTGAAGGTCATCGAGCCCCGGTAGCTTTCCGTCCCGAACGCGTTAAGGTCGGTCGGCTCGCCGAGGTGGATGCTCAGGTTCTCGAACGGGATGGTTCGCCGGTGGGCCAGGTGCAGGTCGCTCAGGGCCTGGGAGGATGGTCGCGTCGGGCCGCGGTAGCCGAGCCGGGCCAGGTAGCGTCGACGTCCACCGCCTCATTCTCTCCCACGGGGCCAACGGTCCTCAGCAGGTGGCGGCGGGCAGCGACGAAGGTTCGGCCGCGGGCGCGCCCGGGTCGACCGCATCCCTCCTCGGCCGGGTGAGGGTGAAGCGGTCGACGGGCCGGTACCGTACCGATCCCGCCCGCGCGCCGTAGTGCACCGCCTCGATGCGCGTCCACCCACCGGGAGAACCGGGATCGACGTCGAAGGCGGTGAACCCGTAGGGATGGTCGTCGGCCCGGGCGGCCAGCCACTCCGCCGTTTCGGAGACCTTTCGGGCCGGCCGCTGCCCGTTGCCGGCGGCTCCGACCTCGCAGATCACCAGCCCCCGGGGCGTGTCGGGAGCGGCGGCGCCGGCAGGGACCGGGTTCCCCCCGACGCCGATGGTCACGTGGACCGTTCCGGTGGTCGTGTCGACGGAGCCGTCTGCGCCGGTGCCCGTCACGGCGGGCGTGAGCACCGAACTCCCGCTCACGACCCCCCGGACCGGGTGGGTCCGCTCGTAATGGTGCTCGTGGCCGGACACCACGAGGTCGACCTCGTAGCGGTCGAACAGGGGGAGCAGCTCCTGGCGGATGCCGAGGTCGGCGCCGTTGAAGGCGGCCGACGACATCGCCACCTGGTGCATGCACACCACCACCCAGTCGATGTCGTCCCGCCGGCGGGCGTCGGCCAGCGTCGCCTCCAGCCAGGCCCGCTGCGCGCCGCCGCTGTAGCCCCGGATGTAGGTGTCGCTCCGACGAGCGGCCGGGAGATGCTCGCAGCGGTGACCGCTGAAGCCGCCGTCCTGGAGGCACACGTCGTCGGCGTTGAGGGAGACGACACGCACCCCCGCGACGGTGAACGCGTACCAGTTCCCGATGAAGTCGGGCTGGGCGCCGTTGTCCGGCACGAAGAAGCGGGTCTGGTAGCCCAGGTACCCCTGCGGGCCGTTGCCCACCTCGTTCTCGTGGTTGCCGGCGCATGGCATCCAGGGGCGGTGGCGGGCCGAGCGCGAGGTGTTGGCGAAGAACGCCCTCCAGGTCTCGACCGGCGCTTCGCTGGCGTTGGCGTACGACAGGTCACCGTTGATCAGGTGGAACAGCGGCTCCGCCGCCTCCACCGCGGCAACGGTGAACCCGGCGTTGGGCGAGGCCGGGCCCAGGCCGGCGCCCACCGCCTGGGGAAGGGACAGGTCGCCGAAGCTGGTGAAGCGGAAGGGAGCGCGCCCCGACGGGGCGGTGCGGAACCTCCCGGTCTCGGGCGGCGAGCCGTCGTGCACGACCTCGTAGATGTGCTCCGTGTCGGGCTGAAGCTGCTCGACCATGGCGTGGTAGCTCCAGACCGCCTGACCGGTGAGCGCCTCGGTGTAGGTGCGCTCCACGGCGTCGACGGTCGTGCCCAGGCCGCCGCCCGGCGTGCCGAGGCGCAGGCGGGGGTGGGCGACCGGTACCGGCGTGGCCCACGACGCCACCATCTGCCTCGCCGCGTCGGCCCCGAACTGGAGGTGCAGCTGCTCCGGCGCGGGAGCGCCCGCGACGGGAGGACGGCGCCGCAGGTTCACCCCGCCCACCCGGCTTCGGGAGGCACCCGCGGGAACGGTTGGCCGGTGCGCCACCTACCGCTGCTCGGGTGGGCGCGGCGCGCCGCGGCTCTCCGCCGCTCAGATCGCCGCTGGAGCACGCGATGGGCACCGGCGCACGCGACGACCCCGGTGGTCACGACGAGGAACGCTCGGGTCACCGGGACCGAGGCGTCGACCAGATGGCCCGGAACCGACCGCCCTGTGATCCAGACGAGAGCCAGGTAGCAGACCGTACCGAGCAGGTCCGCCGCCGCGACCGGCCAGGGCCTGAGGCCCGAGGCCCCGGCCGCGCAGAGCACCTGGCCGTTCGGGCGCAGGGCCACCAGCGGCAGTCCCCGGCGGCCGACGGCCGAGCGGACCCGTTCGATGGACCGGTGGGCACGGGGAGACCGACGACCGACCCGGCCCGACACGTAGCCGTAACCGTGGCGACCGATCAGGTAGTGCGAGGGGTCAGCCGCGCCCAGGCGGACCAGGCCGACCAGGAAGAAGGAGGGGGCGGCCACCGCACCGGCGGCGACGGCCAGGAACGACAGGCGGGGGCTCAGCGCCACCAGCACCAGGGGATGGGCAACCGCCAGCGCCGGTGCGTTCACCGTGCCGATCCAGGAGGCGACGGTCAGCACCCCGAGTGGCAGGAGACTCAGTGTCCAGCGGGACCACCGGGGCCGAGGAGGCACCGCAGCCCCGTCCTCCATCAAGACGACCCGGGATCTCGATCTCGGACCACTGCTCCATCGTTCCCCCCGCACGTGGCCGTTCGGCGGTGTGTGATCGCCGGGGCGGTGAACGGGCGCCGAACACTTCAGAGCGGGGTTAGGGACCGTCGCAGAACAACTTGGACGGCCGAAGGCCGAGGAGGAGGCGACCACAGGGGCGAACGGACCGCGGCCGTGCAAGTTGTTCTAAGGCGGGCCCTTGGCCCCGGTTTACGCGGTCAGAGCAGCGCCGCCGCCATCGTCGCCACCGGGCTGCGCTCGCCCTGGGTGAGGCGGATGTGGCCGAAGTGGTGGCCACCCCGCCCGCCGCCGAGGGCGGCGGTGAGCACCGCCATGGCGTTGTTCTCCGACGAGAGGAACGGGGCGTCGATCTGGCTGGTATCCCCGGTGAACACGACCTTGGTGCCCTCGGCCGCCCGGGTGAGCACCGTCTTGGCCAGGCTGGGCTCGAGGTTCTGGGCCTCGTCCAGCAGGACCCACGTGCCGTGGAGGGAGCGGCCCCGGAGGTAGGTGACCGACTCCATGGTGAGGCGTCCCTCGGCCGTCACCTGGGCCAGGGTCTCGTCGGCCGCCGTCTTGCGCCGGCCTTCGCTCATGGCCACCACCGCGTCGTGGATGGCGCCCATCCACGGGTCGAGCTTCTCCTCCAGCGTGCCCGGCAGGTAGCCCACCCCCTGGCGGCCCACGGCCACGACGGGCCGGAAGACCGCCAGCCGCTCGTAGCGGCGGGTGGAGGGGTGGTTCCACACCTGCTCGAGGCCGGCGGCGATGGCCAGCAGGGTCTTGCCGGTGCCGGCGGGGCCGTCCAGCGCCACCACCGAGACGTCCGGGTCCATCAGGAGGTCGAGGGCCAGGCGCTGCTCGATGTTGCGCGGCTTGAGATCGAACGCCTCCTGGCCCTGCCGCAGCAACCATAGGTGGTCGCCCTTGCGCCGGGTGAGGGCCGACTGCTGGCCGGCACGTAGCACGGCGAACTCGTTCTCGTGGATGCCATCGGCGCCGGCCACGTCGGCCAGCTCCACCCGCCGTTCGGCGAAGACGCGGTCGATGAGGGCGCCTCCGAGCCCGCTCACCGTCCGCCAACCGGGCGAGTCGAGGTCGCGCCCGTAGGCGGCGACGGGCACGTACTCCTTGGCCGCCAGTCCCACGTGGGCGGACTTGATTCGCAAGGCGGCATCGTTGGACACCACCTCCACGTCAACCCCGGCCAGCCTCAGGCTGAGGGCGGCGCCGATGATGCGGTTGTCAGGAACGGCCGGGTCGAGATAGTGCTCGCCCAGCAGCGTGTGGTTGACCCCGTTGAGAACGATGGCCAGCGTGCCGCCGTGGGGCAGGGCCACCGGCTCGACCAGCGAGCCGCCGGCCGCGGCCCGCAGGGCCTCGATCCGCCGCAGGGCCTCCCGGGCCGTCCGGCCCACCCCGTCGGGTCGGCTCTTCAGCCCGTCCAGCTCCTCGATCACCGTGAGGGGGATCTTCAGCGAGCACCCCCCGAACTCGAAGATGGCGCCGGGGTCGGCCACCAGGACCGACGTGTCGAGCACGACGGTCTTGGTGAGCGGGCCGGACACGGGCGCGACGAGGTCGGTCGTCGGAGAGATCACTCGGCGGCTCCTGGGGAGCGAGGGTCGGACCGGAAGGGACGGGGGCGTCGACCCGGAAGGAACGAGCATCCGCGCACCACCATGCCAGCCCCGGCGTCGGCCATGGTGGACCGCGGGCGGCTCTTCACCGGCCGTTCACCGACGCACCGTGGTCCGGCCGTCTGGCATCGCGAACCGGCTCAGCGCCGGGGCGGGCGCCTCACGGCTGGGCCACCTGCACACGCTCCCAGCTGAACAGGCCCGGGTCACGACGGTCGATCGTGAGGCGGAGGTACTCGAAGGGCAGCGTCGCGCCCTGCACCACGATGCGGGTGAAGTTGGGCAGGCCCAGCGGGCTGTCCGCCAGGTACTGGTGCGAGTCGCCCTGCGGGAGCAGCACCTGGCCGTCGAAGGCGGTCGTTCGTTCCGCGATGCGCTCTCGACGACGGCCTCTTGGGCCTCCGACGGCACGGGGTCCCACGTGTCGGCCTGCATCATCAGCACCACACACCTTCGAGTCCGGCCTCCTCGGCGGCGTCGAAGGTGGAGTCGAACAAGTCGTTCCTTGAACAGAGAGACCATCCGATCACCCTCCGGAAGTGGACGTATGGCGCGCCTTCTAGGCGTGATTCGTGCGGCATGTCACTCCAGCCGCCCGGTCCGAGTAATCGGCGTATACGGGCAGGAAATTGGAAGGGCGAATCCGCCATTCGACTACGGCGGGTAATGACTACTACCAGCTGAACTGCAATGACAACCAGGTGTCCTCGGGCCTTGGTTTGGTTAGGGTCCCCCGCCTGGTTAGTCGCGCGATGTAGCCTGCTCATGTGGAGCTGTCGCCCGAAGGCCTGCAGGGGTTCTTCGAGGAGGTGGGCCCCTTGCTCGACGAGCGGCAGCGGCGACTGGTGG
>JBOGHR010000714.1:0-16156 GCA_050744905.1 Acidimicrobiales bacterium | reverse complement strand
CCCTGGGGCGGCTCCGCACCCTGCCCGCCGCCGACCTGCCCGCCGGGCGGGCGCCGCCCGCCGACGTGGCCCCCCGTGACCCGGCCACCATCATCTACACGTCGGGCACCACCGGCCCGGCCAAGGGCGTGGTGCACGCCCACCACTTCGCCTTCTCGGCCGCGGCGGTGAAGATCGGGACGTGGGGACTCGGGCCCGACGACGTGCTGTTCTCGGCCCTCCCGCTGTTCCACGCCAACGCCCGCTACTCCACGCTCCTCACCGCGTGCGTGCTCGACGCCCGCGCCGTGCTCGTCGAGCGGTTCTCGGCCAGCGCGTTCTGGGAGCAGGTCGCGGCCGCCGGCGCCACCGAGGTGGCGTCGGTCGGCACGGTGGCCGCCATCCTCCTCGAGCGCGCGCCGGGGCGGTGGGACCGCGCCCATCGCGTGCGGATGATGCACGGCGCGGGGGCGCTCCCCGGTCCCCGCCGGGCCGAGTTCGAGGAGCGCTTCGGCGTCCGTCTCGTCAACGGCTTCTCGATGACGGAGACCAGCCACTTCTCCACCACGTCGCCCGACGACCCCGGCCGCAACCGCGGCGCCGGCCGCCCGGTGCCGGGGTTCACGGTGGCGATCGTGGACGGCGACGACCAGGCCGTGCCCGCCGGCGCGGTGGGCGAGATCGTCGTCCGCCCCGAGCTGGCGTGGTCGATCTTCCTCGGCTACCACCGCGACCCGCAGGCCACCGTCGACAGCTTCGCCAACCTGTGGTTCCACACGGGCGACCTCGGTCGGATCGACGAGGACGGGTACCTGCACTGGATCGACCGCACCAAGGACGCCATCCGCCGGCGGGGCGAGATGGTCTCCTCCCGCGACGTCGAGGAGGCGGCCCTGAGCCTCGCCTCGGTGGCCGAGGCGAGCGCCGTCGGCGTGCCCGGCGACCTCGGCGAGGAGGAGGTCCTGCTCGTGGTGCGGGCGGCCGTGGGCGACGACGTCGACCTCCCCGCGCTGCTCGACCACTGCCGCCGCCGCCTCCCCGACTTCGCCGTGCCCCGCTACTTCCGGGTGGTCGACGAGCTCCCCCACCTGGCGACCCACAAGGTCGACAAGAGGCGCCTGCGCCAGGCGTGGCCGGCCCCGGACGGCTGGGACGCCGCCGCCGGCCAGCCGGGCGCTCAGCCCGCCCGCTCGAGCACCTCGAGGTAGTCGGCGATGCCGGCGGCGTGGTCGAACTCGGGCTCGTAGCCGAGCTCACGCCGCGCCCGGCTGATGTCGAAGATGCAGTACCGCCCGCTGGCGCCGTAGTCGGTCCCCGGCCCGATCTCGATCTCGGCGCCGGGGACGTGCCGGCGGATCACCTCGGCGGCGGCCGACAGGCTCGACGCCTGCCCCGTGCCGATGTTGAACACCCGGTGCTCGAGGCCGCTCGCCGAGGTCGCCTTCACCAGCGCCTGGGCCACGTCCTTGGTGTAGACGAAGTCGTCGAGCTGGTCGCCCCCGCGGGCGAGCTTGGTCGGGCGGCCGAAGACGGCGTTCTCGACGATGGCGCTGCGGATCGCCAGGGCGCCGTGGCGCGCCATCCGGCCGGGGCCGTAGGTGGCGGCGAAGCGCAGGGCCACGAAGTCCACGCCGTGCGACGACGCGTAGTTGATCCCGAGCTGCTCGGCCGAGTACTTGGTGACGTCGTAGACTCCGTCGGGGCCGATGGGGTAGTCCTCGTCGACGGGCACGTAGTCGGGGTGGCCGTGCTCGTCGGCGATCCGGCGGTAGACGCCCTTGGAGCTGCAGAACACCACCCGGCGGATCCCGAGGATGCGCGCCAGCTCGCACACCGCGACCGTGCCGCCCACGTTCACCTCCATCCCGAGCTTGGGCTCGCGCTGGCACTGGTCGGGGAGCAGCGCGGCCATGTGGATCACCACCTCCACGTCGTGCCCGCGCAGCACCTGGGCCAGCCGGGCCCAGTCCCGCACGTCGCCCTGCTCCACCTCGACGTCGCCCGCGATGTCGTCCACCAGCTCGAGGTCGATGCGCTGGTCGTAGGCCACCGCGGCATGGCCGTCGGCCACCAGGCGGTGGAGGACGGCGGACCCGATGGCCCCCAGCGCTCCGGTCACCAGCACCTTCACGGGCGTACCTCCTCGGTCGAATCGCCCGCCTTGGGGACGTCTCGGATCGGCGCCGCGCCGTCCGGGTCGAGGCCGAGCAGCCGGGTGGCGTTCCCGCCCACCATCAGCGCGACGTCGTCGGGCCCGAACGTGCTCCAGCGGGCCACCTTCTCCAGCTCGAAGCCGACCGGGGTGTACGGGTGGTCGCTGCCGAACAGCACCCGGTCGGGGCCCACGGCGGCGGCCAGCTCGTCCACCGCGCTCGGCGTGGCCAGCCCGGCCACGTCGAAGTGGAGGTTGGGGAGGTCCCTCCCCACGACCGCCGCCTCGCGATGGAACCCGTACCGGCCGGCATGGCCCATGATCACTGTCACCGCCGGGAACGACCGGGCCAGGTCCGCCACGAGGCCCGGGGCGCTGTTCCACCCCCAGCCGCTGTGCACCAGGACGACCAGGCCGTACTCGGCGGCGACGCGCAGCAGCGGGTGCACGACGGTGGCGTCGTTGGCCATGAAGGCGCCGTCCATGAACGGGTGCAGCTTGAGCCCCTGGACCCCGTCCTCGGCCGCCCGTCGCAGGGCCGCCTCGGCGTCGGTGCCCCAGAACGGGTGCACGCGCGCGAACGGCACGATGCGTCCCCCGGTCCGGGCCGCCGCCCGCACGAGGAGATCGGTCTCCTCCGGGTAGCCCGACCCCCGCCCTGCCGAGGCGAACACGCAGGCCCGGTCGACGCCGGCCGCGTCCATGTGGGCGAGCAGGGCCGCCACCCGCCCGCCGTCGTCACCGGCTACGGCGGCGGCGCCGAGGTGGGCGTGCGCGTCGACCACGACGCACGGTGTCGCCCCGACGCCGAGACGGATCACGATCCGTATTGTAGATTGGATCCGAAACCGGCGACAGGCCCGCCCGGGCGACGGGCCGGCGCCGTCGACCACGGATCGGGGGCGCCCATGGACACCTGCGGCGGCGACACCACCTCGCCGCCCGTCCTCCTCACCAACCTCGGTGCCATCGTCACCGGCGACCCCCACGACCCCGTCGCCCGGGGCGACACCATCCTGGTGGAGGACGGGGTCATCACCGGCATCGGCGAACGTGGCGACGTGCCGGGCCCGGCCGACGCGATCGTGGTCGACGCCGACGGGCAGGAGGCGATCCCTGGTCTCATCGATTCTCACATCCACCCGTCGGTGGGGGACTACACGCCCCGCACCAAGACGCACGACTGGCTGGAGGCCTACTCGCAGGCGGGGGTGACGACGGCGGTCTCGCAGGGATCGTGGCACACCGGCGCCTACCCTGACGACCGCTGGGGGATGCTGGCGCTGGCCACGTGGCTCACCCGGTCGTTCGCCGGCTACCGGCCCGGGGGGATGAAGGTCCACGGCGGCACGGTGTCGCTCGTGGAGGGGCTGGTCGAGGAGGACTTCGCCCTGCTGAAGGGCGAGGGCACCTGGCTGATCGCCGAGGTGGGCTCGCGCAGCATCGTCGACCCGGAGACGGTGCGGGGGATGCTCGAGGTCGCCCACGGGCTGGGCTTCGTGTCCCGCGTGCACTTCGGGCCGGAGGCGGTGCCCGGCACCTACACCGTGAGCGCGGCGATGGCGGCGGTGATGGGCGCCCACATCGCCTCGCACGTCAACGGCGGGCCGAGCACGCCCCCCGAGGCCGATCTCGACTTCATGGTCGAGGAGCAGGACTGCTTCCTCGAGCTGTCGTACCCAGGGAACCACCGCGCCCTCCTGCGGGTGGCCGAGCGGGCCCGCGACCTCGGGATGCTCCACCGCCTCACCGCCGGGTCCGACACACCCACCGGGTCGGGCATCCAACCGCGGGCGATCATGCAGACCGTCGGGCTCCTGGCCGCGTTCCTCGACATCCCCGCCGCCCAGGCGGTCGCCGTCGGCACCGGGAACACGGCGGCGTCCTACCGCCTCAACACCGGGCGGCTGGAGGTGGGCCGCGAGGCCGACGTGCTCCTGATCGACTCGCCCCGGGGGTCGTCGGGGACCGGTGGGCTGCACGCCCTCGAGCTGGGGGACTCCCCGTCGGTCAGCCTGCTGATGATCGACGGGAGGATCGTCTCGGTCGGGACGCGCAACACCCTGCCCCCCAAGCGCCGGCCGGTCGTGACGGTGCCGTCGTAAAGGCCCGACCGGGCTATTGACGATTTTCGAAAATTTCCGTACTCTCGCTTCCTGGCTCCCCAGACAGGGGTGGGCAGGAGGTGTCCGATGCGGACGGAGGGGTTCTCGGGATTCGTCGACGCCAGGTTCTCCAGGAGGCGCCTGCTCCAAGCGGCGGCCGCGACCGGCGCGCTGGTGCTGCTGCCGGCGTGCGGCGACGATGACGACGACGACGGGGCGACCGGCACCACGCGGGGGGACCAGCCGGCCAACCTCAAGGTGAAGATCGCGTACACCGCAGGCACGTTCCCGTCGATCGTCAACGGCAAGGTCGGCCCCCTCGACTACGGACCGCAGTTCGGCCTCGACATCTCGGAGTCCGACCTGCTCACGTTCGACTCGCACGCCACCGCCACCCAGGCGGTGCTGGCCAACGAGGCCGACGTGATCGCCGGCTCGTTCACCTCCACAATGCTGCTCATCCAGCAGGGGCAGGACTTCAAGTACTTCTGCCCGTTCTCCAACGGGAACGACCTGCTACTCGTCGGCACGAAGGACGTCGACTCGATCGAGAAGGTCACCGACCCGTCGACCCGCATCGGCATCGACAGCGTGGGTGGCCTGGTGAACTTCGTGACCAACGCCCTGCTCAGCGCCAAGGGCGTGGACCAGAACGTGGAGAAGCTGAACACCCAGATCATCGAGGACTCCCCGCTGCGGACGGCCGCGCTGGTCAATGGCGACATCGATGCCGCCCTGGTGCACCAGTTCGATCTGCCCGACATGCGCGAGCAGCTCGGCGACGACAACGTCCACGTCCTGGCCACCCTGTGGGAGGACGTCGAGGGCATCGTCTTCGAGACGTTCGCGGCTCGCACCAGTTGGATCAACGACAACCTCGACACGGCGACGGCGCTCACCAAGGCCATGCTGACCGGCAACCGCGAGCTCTCGAAGAGCTTCGACCGCTACAAGAAGGCCGTGAACGACTATGTCGAGGGCGGAGTGCAGGATGAAGAGGTGGCCAGGACGATCTGGGACCTGGCGCGCCAGTACGAGTTCTGGTCGTTCAACGGCGACCTGTCGCAGGACAGCCTGGAGTTCACCGTCGACGTGGCCAAGCAGAGCGAGATCCTCGAGGGTGACGCCGACGTCAGCGACGTCGTCGACCGACGCGCCATGGAGGCGGCGATCGACGAGATCGGGGAGGTCTCGGTCAAGGACATCACCGGCGGCTAGGACGTGACGCCCGGTCGCCCGAAGGGTCGCAACCCGACCCTGCACGAGCACCTGATCGAGGAGCTGAGGACCGGTGTCCTCAGCGGAGCGCTCGAACCCGGCACGAGGCTGCGCCAGGTCGAGCTGGCGGCCACCTACGGCGTGAGCTTCGGCCCCATACGCGAGGCGCTGCGGGCACTCGAGCAGGAGGGCCTGGTCAAGAGCATCCCCCGGCGCGGCTGGGTGGTGAACCAGCTGCTCCCCGCCGAGGTGCTCGAGATCTACGAGCTGCGGGAGATGCTCGAGCAGCTCGCGCTCCGCGAAGCGGTGCCCAAGCTCACCGACGACCACATCGACGAGCTGCGGGAGCTCACCGCCACCATCGTCGCCAGCGCCGGGGCGCAGGAGAACCTCCGGGCGAGGGAGCGCTTCTACCAGGTGCTCTACGGCGTCAGCGGCAAGCCCCGCCTGGTCAGCCTCATCATGTCGCTCCACAGCCAGCTCACGCCCTACCTCCGCCGTCGTCGGGCCCGGCACTCGGCCGACGCCCACCTCCGCCTGATGGACGCGCTCGATCGGCGTGACGTGGCCACGGCGTCGGACATCGTCGCCGCCCACCTCTCGGAGCTGTGCCGCGAGTGCATGGAGGAGGCGATCCGCTCCGACGGCGACGGCGACAACCGGGCCGGCGACCATCGGGCCGGGGACGGCTCGTCGTGACGGCGGCGACCGCAGCCAGGGAGCGACGCCTCGACCTCGAGGACGTGGGCTTCACCTTCCACGTGGCCGACAAGAAGGGGACCAGGGACATCCGCGTCCTCTCCGACGTCAACCTCTCGGTCGCCGGCGGCGAGTTCTGCTGCATCATCGGCCCGAGCGGGTGCGGCAAGTCCACCCTCCTGCGGGTGATCGACGGCCTCTTCCCGCCCACGGACGGCCGGGTCGTGGTCGACGGCGACGTCCTCACCGCCCCGCGTCCGAACATCGGCATGGTGTTCCAGAGCTTCAACCTCCTGCCCTGGCGCACCGTCGAGGCCAACGTCGAGCTTGGGCTCGAACAGCGGGGCGTGCCCAGGCGGGCCCGTCGTGTCAGATCGCGCAGCTGGCTGCAACGCGTGGGCCTGGAGGGCTTCGAGACCTTCTACCCGGCCCAGCTGTCGGGCGGGATGCAGCAGCGCGTCGGCCTCGCCCGCGCGCTGGCGGTCGAGCCCGACATCCTCCTGATGGACGAGCCGTTCGGCTCCCTCGACGCGCAGACGCGGGTGCTGATGCAGGGCGAGCTGATGGACCTGTGGTCGGCCGACCGCAAGACCGTCGTGTTCGTCACCCACGACGTCGAGGAGGCCCTCTTCCTGGCCGACCGCGTGGTCGTCCTGTCGGCGCGTCCCGGCCACATCCTCGACGTGGTCGACGTCCCCTTCCCGCGCCCGCGCAGCCGGGCCGATCCCGAGTTCGCCCGCCTCCGCGAGACGCTCTGGGAGGGGCTGCGGCTGCATCCCGGCGTCGACGCCGTCCCGCAGGAGACCCGCGTTCCGCCCGCCGCCGTCCTCGAGCAGGAAGCCGCCGTCCGGGAGGCGTGATGGCACAGGTCGCGATCGACGATCGGAGGCTGGTGACCCCCCGCAGGGCGGGTGGCGCCGCCCGGGCCGTGGGTCGCAACAAGTGGGCGATCCGGGCCGTCGTGTGGGGCGCCCTCGTCCTGGCCTGGTACCTCCTCGCCAGGGCGAAGGGGCCGTTCTTCCTCGCCACCCCCGGCGCCACCGTCGAGGGCCTGGTGAAGCTCCAGACCGAGGGGTACTACTCGGCGCTCGGCGCCAGCCTCCGCCAGCTGGGCGTGGGGTTCGCCCTGGCGGTGGCCGTCGGCGTGCCGGTCGGACTGCTGATGGGCTCGGTGCGCCTGATCGACGACCTGCTGGCGCCGTTCGTCAACACGCTGTTCGTCACGCCCAAAGAGGCCCTCCTCCCCTTCCTGATCACGCTGTTCGGCACCCGCCTCAACTTCCGGATCGCCGTGGTCTTCCTCTTCGCCGTGTTCTTCGTGGTGATGAACGCCAGCGCAGGCGTGCGCAGCGTGGACCGGGACCTCATCGAGGCGGGGCGCTCGTTCGGCCTGCCCATGCGCCGGATCTTCACGCGCATCGTGCTCCCGGGCAGCCTTCCCTTCGTCATCGCCGGCATCCGGCTCGGCCTGGCCGCGTCGATCAAGGGCATGGTGATCGCCGAGCTGTGGGTGACGGCGGGCGCGGGACTCCTGCTCAAGAACTTCGCCGCCTTCCGCCGGCTCGACATGTTCCTCGCCCTGTCGATCGTGATCATCGCCGTCGGCGTCGTGAGCACCACGCTGCTGGCCGCCCTCGAGCGGCGGCTGCGCCCGTGGAAGGCGGCCACCCGGTGAACGCGGCGAGCTCCTACTGGCTCTCCGACTACGGGACCGGCCACGCCTGGCTGAAGTGGCCGGTGCGCGCCCTCTCCTTCGCCATCTTCTTCGTCGGCTGGGAGCTGGTGGGCCGCAGCGAGCAGTACTTCGCCATCGTGCCCGTCAGCGAGACGTTCGACGCCCTGTGGACCGACCGGGGCGAGATCTGGTCGGCCATGCTCGGGACGCTGCGGATCGCGGCGACGGGGTTCGTCCCGGCCGCCGTGCTCGGCGTCCTCGCCGGCACCCTGATCGGCACGTCGAGGATCGGGAGGGTGGCGCTCGACCCGCTCGTGAACGTGGGCGTCGTGGCCCCGATGACCATGCTCGTGCCGGTCCTCGGGATCTACATCGGCCTGGGCTACCGGGGCAAGGTCACCCTGGTCCTGCTGTTCTCCCTGTTCGTCATCATCATCAACACCGCGGCCGGGGTGGCGGAGACGCCGCCGGCGCTTCGGGAGACGGCCCACTCGTTCGGCATCCGCGGCGTCGCGCTGTACCGCAAGGTGATCCTGCCCGGCGCCCTCCCCTACGTGCTGACCGGCCTGCGCCTCGGCGCCGGCCGGGCCGTGCAGGGGGCGATCATCGCCGACCTCCTGCTGGAGGTCTCCCACATCGGCCTGTACCTGATCCGGGCGGGCTCGACGTTCGACATGCCCGCGCTGCTCGCCGGCACGTTGTTCACCGTGACCGTGGCGTCGGCCGTGATGCTGCTGGCCCGGTGGGCCGAGCGGCGGGCCCTGCGCTGGCTCCGGCCATGAGAGGAAGGAGTACCGCATGCCGCCTGCCGTGAAGCTGCTCGAGGAGGAGGAGATGAGCGAGGACGCCCGCGCCGTGATGGCCGAGATCCGCTCGACCCTGCGCATCGAGCGGGTCCCCGACTTCTTCCGCGCCCTGGCCTACCGCCCTGAGCAGATGCGCGCCGTCTGGAGCCGGATCAGCACGCTGATGGACCCCCGCGCCGAGGACCACAAGCTCAAGCACCTGATCGCGCTGGGCGTGTGCTCGGCGGTGGGGTCCAGCTACTTCTGCGCCCACCACGCCGGAGCCCTGCGGCGCGAGGGGGCGACGGAGGCCGAGATCGCCGAGGTGCTCCAGGTCGCCGAGCTGTGGTCCGGGCTGTCGACGCTGGCCTTCGGCCTCGGGCTGGAGTTCGAGGGATGACGCCGGACCGGACATCGGAGGGACGGTCGCCATGAGCACGCTGGCCGAGCACACCGAGGCGGAACGGGCCGAGTTCCTCGTCGGCGCGGGGATCCTCCAGCGCCGGCTGCAATCGGTGGTGCGGGAGATGGGCATCGCCCTGCTCCGCACGACCCGCTCGTCGACCCTGTTCGAGGCGAAGGACTTCGGCACGGCCCTGTTCGACGCGCGCGGCGGGTTCCTGGAGAGCCGCCAGTACATGCCGATGCACGCGTTCTCGCTCCCGCCGGGGCTCAAGGAGGCGATGCGGATCTACGGGGACGACATCGCCCCGGGCGACGCCATCATGCACAACGACGTCTTCACCGGCGGCAACCAGTACAACGACGTCTCCATCTACAAGCCGGTCTTCGTGGGCGACGAGCTGGTGGGCTGGGCCGGCGTGAAGGGCCACCAGGAGGACATCGGCGGCCCGGTGAGCGGCGGGATGAACTCGCGCGCGGTCGAGGCGTGGCAGGAGGCGCTCATCGTCCCCCCGGTGAAGCTGGTGGTGGCCGGCCGCGACAACAAGGACCTGTGGCGGCTGATCTTCCGCAACGTCCGCCTCCGCGACCAGGTGGAGTCCGACATCCGCGCCCAGATCGGTGCGTGCACGGTGGGGGAGCGCCGGCTGCGCGAGCTCGTCCAGCGCTACGGCCGCGACGACTACCAGGCGATGATCACCGAGCTGACCGACGGCGCCGAGCGCGCCATGCGCGCCCAGATCGCCGACATCCCCGACGGGGAGTACGTGGGCCGGGCCATGGTGCACGACGCGCCGAACGCCGGCGACGAGGCGCTGGTGATGGTGACGGTCCGGGTGGAGGGCGCCGACATCACCTTCGACTTCACGGGTACCGACGCCCAGCTCCCCGGCTTCACCAACATGCCGCTGGCCGCCACCGAGGCGGGGTGCCTGCTCGGCTTCCTCATGCTCGTCGGCGCCGACATGCCGCTCAACCAGGGGATGCTCCGTCCCGTCCACTACGTCATCCCGGCCGGCACGCTGCTCAACCCCGCCTTCCCGGCCGCCACCGGCTTCGGCATGCCGCTGGCCGACCACGTGTGCGACGCCATCTTCAAGGCGCTGGCCGAGCCCCTGCGCGACCGCGTGGGCGCGGGCTGGTCCCACGTCGGCACGTACTGCACGGGCCGCACCCCCCGCGACGGGAGCCGGTTCGTGAGCATCTTCTTCTTCGCCAACAAGGGCGGCTCGGGGGGCACGGAGGGCGTCGACGGCTTCGACCACATCGGCAGCATCCGGGCGGGCGGGTCGCTCGAGGCGGAGGACAACGAGATGTTCGAGGTGGCCCACCCGTACTTCCGGCTGCGAAAGCACGAGTTCCTCGCCGACTCGGCCGGGCCCGGCGAGTGGCGCGGCGGGCTCGGGATCGAGACCGTCCTGGAGATGAACGGTGTGGACCAGAGCCTGGTCGCCTACAGCGACCGGCTGGCCGAGCCGGCGTGGGGCCTGTTCGGCGGGAAGGAGAGCATCGTCAGCCGCATGGAGGTGACCCAGCCGGACGGCACGGTGCGGCGCTCGCGCTCGAAGGACAACATCGACCACATCCCGCCGGGGTCGGTGTTCCACAAGTGGACGGGCGGCGGCGGCGGCTTCGGCGACCCCCGCCGGCGCTCGCTCGACGCGGTGGTCGACGACGTCCGCAACGGGGTGGTGTCGGTCGCGTCGGCGAGGGACGACTACGGGGTGGTCGTCGACCCGACCACGTTCGAGGTCGACGCGGACGCGACCGCCGTCCTGCGGGCCGGACGGCACGACGGTGGAGGCACGCCATGACCTACCGGGTCGGGATCGACACCGGCGGCACGTTCACCGACTTCATCGTCGTGGACGACGACGACGGCTCGTACCGCATCCACAAGGTGCCCTCGACGCCCGAGGACCCGGCCGTGAGCTTCGTGTCGGGCCTGCTGGAGATCGGCGACCAGCTCGGACTCGGCCAGGCGTTCCTGGCCGAGATCGAGCTCGTGGTCCACGGGACGACGGTGGCCACGAACGCGGTGCTCACCGGCCAGGGTGCCGACGTGGCGCTGGTGACGACGGAGGGCTTCCGGGACGCGCTCCAGATGCGCCGCGGCATGCGCGAGGAGACGCTCAACAACAAGCTGCCCGTGGCCCGCCCGATCGTCCCCCGGCACCGCCGCTTCGGCGTGCGGGAGCGGGTCAGCTTCGGCGGCGAGGTGCTCGTGCCGCTCGACGTGGCCGACGTCCACGAGGCCGGACGCCGCTGCAGCGAGGCGGGCGTCCAGGCGGTCGCCGTGTGCTTCCTCCACTCCTACGCCAACCCCCACCACGAGGAGCAGGCGAGGAAGATCCTCTCGGCCGAGCTGCCCGACGTGTACGTGACCACGTCGCACGAGCTCCTCGCCCAGATCCGGCTGTACGAGCGGGTCAGCACCACCGTGCTCAACGCCTTCACCGGGCCCCTCATCCACGGCTACCTCGCCCGGCTGGTCGCCTCCCTGGCCGAGCTGGGCTTCCGGGGCGACCTGCTCGTGATGCAGTCGAGCGGCGGCGTGACCAGCCCGGCGCTCGCGCGCGAGCGGTCGGCGGCCACGCTGCTGTCGGGTCCCGCCGCCGTTCCCGTGGCCGGCGCGGTCTACGCCGAGCCGGTGGGGGCGACGAGCTGCCTCACCATGGACATGGGCGGGACCAGCTTCGACGCCGCCCTGGTGCCGAACGGCAAGCCCACCATGCTGGCCAACGGCGGGTGGATCAACCGCCACCGCGTCGCCCTGCCCATGCTGGCCATCCACACCATCGGCGCGGGCGGGGGTTCGCTGGCCTCGATCGACCGGAGCGGGATCCTGCGCATGGGGCCGGCCAGCGCCGGTGCCGACCCCGGGCCGGCCTGCTACGGCCGGGGCGGGACGCGCCCGACGTGCACCGACGCCAACCTCGTCCTCGGCTACCTCAACCCCGACAACTTCCTGGGCGGGCGCATCCGGCTCGACGTGGCCGCGGCCGAGGACGCGATCCGCCGCCACGTCGCCGAGCCGCTGGGCCTCGGCGTAGCCGAGGGGGCCGCCGCCATGTTCCGGGTCATCACCGTCAACATGACCGAGGGGATCCGAGAGGTCTCGGTCGACCAGGGCGCCGACCCCCGCGACTTCCTGCTCGTGGTGGGCGGCGGGGCCGGCCCCGTCCACGCCGCCATGATCGCCAACCAGCTCGCCATCCCTCGCCTGCTCGTGCCCAGGGACTCGGCCGTGTTCGCAGCGGTCGGGCTGCTCCTCGCCGACGTCCGCCACGACGCGGTGCGGGCCATGCCCGCTGCGCTGTCGACGCTCGACCCCGAGGATCTCGGCGCCGCCTTCGACGACCTGGTCGACGACGTGCTGGCCCGCATGCGGGCCGAGGGGTTCGAGCGCGACGACGTGGTGGTGGCACCCGGCTGCGACCTGCGCTACCGCGGCCAATTCCACGAGATCCAGCTCCCCGTCCCCTTCGAGGCGCTGCACGAGGGCGGCTTCGTGCGCGTCGAGTCGCTGTTCGCGGCGGAGCACGAGCGCCTGTACGGGTGGGCCAGCGAGGGCGACGAGGTGGAGCTGGTGAACCTGCGGGTGGCGGCCACCGCGGCCAGGCCCAAGCCGGTCCGCCCGCCGGCCCGCCGCCACGGCGACGTCGACGCGAGGACGGGTGAGCGCGACGCGTACCTGCCGCTGGCCGGCGAGTTCCGGCCCGTGCCGGTGTTCCAGGGCGAACTGCTCCTGGCCGGCGCCCGCCTGCCCGGCCCGGCCGTGGTGGAGCTGCCCACCACCACCCTGGTCGTGCCCGACACCTACGTCCTCGACGTCACCGAGCAGGGCGACTTCCTGCTCGCGCCCGCCGACACGACCTGACCCCGCGGGGACGAGCGACCGTGACCTCGCGCCGGCTCGCCGTCCGCGTCCTCGGCCACCCGGCCTACCGCCGGTTCTGGATCGGCATGGTGGTGTCCACCTCGGGCACCTGGGTCCGCCAGTTGGCGGCGTCGGTCTTCGTGCTGGCCGACACGGGGTCGGCGGCCATGGTCGGCCTGGTGAACTTCTTCGGCTTCATCCCGATCCCGTTCGTCTCCCTGCTCGCCGGCCACGTCGTCGACCGCACCTCGTGCAGGGGGGTGCTCGTGCGCACGCAGGCGGTGGCGGCCACGATTTCGGGCGCCATGGCGGTGACCGCCCTCACCGGCCACCTGACCACCCCGCTCGTGCTGGCCGGGGTGTGCGTCCTCGGCGCCAGCTACGCGTTCACCAAGCCGGCGTCGCAGGCGATCCTCCCCGAGCTGGTGCCGGCGCACCTGCTGACCGACGCGGTGGCCATGCAGTCGCTCCAGTTCACCCTGGGCCTCGCCATCGGGCCGGTCGTCGCCGCCCTCGTGCTGCGCTGGTCGGGCACGGCGGCGGCGCTGGGCCTCGACGCCGCCTCGTTCGTCGTGCTCCTCGTGGCCGCGGCCGGCCTCCCCTCGAGGGCCGCGAGGCCGATGACGGCGTCCGGGGGGGCCCGCCGGAGCATCGGCGAGGGGATCACCTTCGTGCTCCGCCGGCACGCGCTGGTCGTCCTCCTGGTCGGCATGGTGTCGAGCACGATCGCCATCGAGGTCGTCAAGACGCTGATGCCGGTCTTCTCGGTGCGGTCGTTCGGGATGTCGGCGGGGTCGGCCGGCCTGCTCATCGGGGCCTTCGGGGTGGGGGCCGCGGTGGGGGCCGTCTACGCGCCCGACGTCCGCGACCTCCTGGGCGCCTCGGCGTCCGGCACGTGCCTCGCCGCGCTCGGCACGTCGGTCGTCGCCTTCTCCAACGTCAGGCTGCTCGCGGTGGCGGTCGCCCTCCTCGTGGTCGCCGGCGTGGCCTTCCAGGCGGGGACGGTGTTCATGACGTCGCAGTTCTTCGAGGTGGTCCCCGAGCAGCTCCGCGGCCGCGTCTTCGCCATCCACTCGCTGAGCTTCCTCGGGGTCTCGCCGTTCGCGGCCGCCGCGTCGGGGTTCCTGGCCGAGGCGGTGGGGGTCAGGTTCTCGGGCTCGGTGACGGGCGGGTGCGCCCTGGTGGGCGGAGCCGCCCTCCTAGCCCACGGTGCCCGGCGGGGCGCGCCCGGGGCCGGCCCGGAGGAGCAGCCGTCAGCGGCCGACCACGACGTCGACGAGGGCGGGGCGACCCTCCCGGACGGCGCCGAGCGCCGCTGACACGGCGTCGGCCAGGCAGTCGGGGTCGGTGACGGGGCCGAAGCCCTCCACACCCTGGGCGCGGGCGAGCATGGCCAGGTCGACGGGCGGGTCGTCGATGTCGATTCCCTCGTGGACGCGGTCGATCCCCCGCCCCCGCAGCCGGGCCACGGTCGCCTGATGCAGACGGTCCTTGCCGTACGACCGGTTGTTCATGGTGACGACGAGGAGCGGGAGGCGGTGGTGGGCCGCCGTCCACAGCGCGGTGGGGGTGTAGAGCAGGTCGCCGTCCGACTGGAAGTCGACGACGATCCTGCCGGAGCCCCGGGTGGCGAGGGCGGCGCCGACCGAGGCGCCGGGGCCGTAGCCGACCCCGGCGCCCCCCGACGTGCCGAGGTGGCACCGCGGGGTGTCGCACGGCCACAGGCGGCGGACCCAGCCCTCGAGCGTGCCGTTGGCCACCATCCACTCGTCGCCCTCCAGCAGGGCGCCGACCTCCCGGGCGATGCGGGCGGGGGAGATGGGCCGGCGGTCGTGGAGGCGGCGGGCCTCCACGGAGGCCTGTGTCCGTAGCCCGGCCGAGCGCGACCGCACGGCCCGGCCGCGCCGCTCCACCACCTCGGGGTCGACGCGCTCGCGCACCAGCTCGGCGAGGGACGCGAGGACCGTGGCCGTGCTGGCCGTGAGGTCGACGGCCACCTCGGGCTGGGCCTCGCGGTCGAGGAACCCGCGGTGGAGCAGGCCGCCGAGGCCGACCGACGCCACCGGCGTGCCCGGCCGCACCAGGAGCCGGCTCCCGTGCGTCTCCAGGTCGACGGTGGACAGCGCCCACGTCACGTCGCGCGCATCGAGCGCGAGGACAGCGTCGGCCTCGGCCAGCACGGCGGCCCGCCCGTCGGTGCAGTCGGCCCAGTGGGTGCTGGGGAAGCTGTGGCTCCCGCCGAGGTCGACCACCGGGGCGGCCAGCGCCTCGGTCAGCGCGATCAGGGGGGCGTAGGCCGCGGGGTCGCGACCCGTCCCGTCGGTCACGATCACCGGGCGCTCGGCGCCGCCCAGCAGGTCGGCCAGCCGCTCGATCTCGGCCGGGGGCGCGGCGAGCGGGTGGGCGACCGGGTACGCCGCCGGGTCGGGGAGGGCGACGTCGGCGTCCTCCTCCTGGAGCAGGGCGTCGACGGCCACGTACGTCGGTCCGCGCGGTGGCGCCTCGGCCAGGCGGACGCCCCGGACGAGCCCGGCCAGCACACCGGGGAGCGACGCGGGCTGGTCGTCCCACTTCACGATGTCGCGCGCGGCCAGACCCTGCCAGCGGCTGGCGTGGATCCAGTCGATCCACGGTCGGCGGCGGCTCGTGTCGGCCGGCCCCGAGCCCCCGATCACCAGCATCGGCGTCTGGTCGATCCACGCGTTGAAGATGGCCATGGAGGCGTGCTGGAGGCCCACGAGGTCGTGGAGCAGCACGGCCATCGGCCGGCCGCACGCCTTGTAGTAGCCGTGGGCCACGTCGACGGCGACCTCCTCGTGGAGCGCGAGCACGATCTCGGGGCGCCGCGCGTGCACCAGCGACTCGTGGAGGCCCCGCGTCGAGGCACCGGGGTTGAGGGCGACGTGGTCGATGCCGAGCCGCCGGAGCACGGCCACCATGGCGTCGGAGCCGAGCATCACCCGGCTCCGCCGTGCGGAACGGGTCGGAAGTCGGGCCAGCGCTGGCCGTCCGCGTCGGTGCGACCGAACGTCACCTCGAGGTCGTCGCCGACCCCGAGGGCGGAGGGATCGGCGCCCACCACGTTCGTGACCATCCGGGGCCCCTCCTCCAGATCGACGACGGCGTAGACGTACGGGACGCGGTGGCGGTGCTCCGGCGGTGCCCGGTGGAGGACGGTGAAGCTCACCAGCCGGGCCCGCCCCGACGCCGGCGCCCACCCGAGCGCCGTCCCGCCGCACGAGGCGCACCGCGGGCGGGGCG
>JBOGHR010000713.1:0-4107 GCA_050744905.1 Acidimicrobiales bacterium | reverse complement strand
CCTGTGGCCCGGCACGAAGGCTTGGGGGCAGACATTGGTCAGCGGTCAGGCGGGCCGGACGTCGGCCGCCTCCGGCTTGCCCCGGGGGTCGACGACCTCGTCGTAGTCGACCTCGGCGCCCACGGGGACGGTGCGGGAGCCGCCGGCGATGGCGGTGCAGTGGAAGAACAGCAGGCGCCCGTCGTCGGTGGCGATGTGGCCCCAGCCCTTGTGGTCGTCGTAGTCGGCCACCCGGCCCCGCCGCCTCAATGGACGATCTTCGACAGGGGCAGCTCGATGATGTCGGTGGCGCCGTGGTCGCGCAGGGCGGGGATGAGGATGTTGATCTCGCTCTTGGGCACCACCGTCTCCACCGCGTAGCCGGCCCCCCCGAACAGCTGCGACACGGTGGGCGCCCGCATGGAGGGCAGGAGCTCGATCAGCCCGTCGAGCTGGTCGGGCCCCACGTTGAGCTTCACCAGCACCTTGCCCCGGGCCTCCAGCGTCCCCTGGAGGAGGGTGAGCACCTGGCTCATGGCGTGGCGCTTGGCCGGGTCGTCGCAGGCCTCGGGGTTGGCGATCAGCTCGGTGTAGGAGACCAGGATGGTGTCGACGATCCGCAGGCCGGCCGCCTTGAGGGCCCGGCCCGTCTCGGTGATCTCCACCACCGCGTCGGCGATGTCGGGCACCTTGGCCTCGGTGGCGCCGTAGGAGAGGGTCACCTCGGCCTTCACCCCGTGGTGCTCGAGGTAGCGGCGGGTCAGCTCGGGGTACTCGGTGTGGACCCGGGCACCCTCGGGGAGGTCGGCCACGGCGTGGATGGGCGAGTCGACCGACACGGCCAGCACGACCCGGATGGGCCGGGCCGTCGCCTTGGAGTAGTGCAGCTCGCCCAGCGACACCACCGAGCTCGACGTCTCCTCGATCCAGTCCCGTCCGGTGATGCCCAGGTCGAACAGCCCGTCGGCCACGTAGCGGGGGATCTCCTGGGGGCGCAGGATGCGCACGCTGTCGATCCGGGGGTCGGCGACGGTGGCCGAGTAGTCGACGTCCGAGCCCCGCCGGACCGGCAGGTCGGCGTCCTCGAACAGCTTGAGGGTGGAGGCCTCCAGGGAGCCCTTGGGCAGCACGAGGCGGAGCACGCCCTACCCCCGGGTGCCGGGCTTGGGCAGCTGACGCAGCACGTCGGCGGTCTCGATGGCGGCCACGGCGGCGTCGAACCCCTTGTTGCCGGCCTTGCCCCCCGCCCGGTCCAGAGCCTGCTCGACGGTGTCGGTGGTGAGCACCCCGAACACCACGGGGATGCCGGCGTCCATCTGGGCCCGCTGGACGCCGGCCGCGCACTGCCCGGCCACCAGGTCGAAGTGCGGCGTGGCCCCCCGGACGACGGCGCCCAGGCACACCACGGCGTCGACCTCCCCGGCGGCGGCCAGGCGGGCGGCGACCAGGGGCAGCTCGAAGGCCCCGGGCACCATGGCGACGGTGATGGAGGCCTCGTCCACCCCGTGGCGCACGAGGGCGTCGCGGGCGCCGGCCAGGAGGCGGTCGGTGACCAGGGCGTTGAACCGGCTGCACACCACGGCCACCCGCAGGCCGTCGCCCCGGGGCCGGCCGTCAATCGTCGTCATCGAGTCCCTCCAGATGATGGCCCAGCCGGTCGCGCTTGGTGCGCAGGTAGGACGAGTTCTCGGCGTTGGGCGTGGACTGCAGGGGCACCCGCTCGACCATCACCAGCCCGAACCCGTCCAGGCCCCCGTACTTGGCCGGGTTGTTGGTCATGTAGCGCATGGTGGTGATCCCGAGGTCGACCAGGATCTGGGCGCCGATGCCGTACTCGCGGCTGTCGACGGGCAGGCCCAGCTCGAGGTTGGCGTCCACCGTGTCGTGGCCCTGCTCCTGCAGCCGGTAGGCGCGCAGCTTGTGGGCCAGGCCGATGCCGCGGCCCTCGTGGCCCCGCAGGTACACCACCACCCCCAGCCCCTCCTCGGCCACCCGCTTGATCGCCGCCTCCAGCTGCCACCCGCAGTCGCAGCGCATGGACCCGAACACGTCGCCGGTGAGGCACTCGCTGTGCACCCGCACCAGCACGTCCTCCTCGCCCTGCACGGCGCCCTTCACCAGCGCCAGGTGCTGGTCGCCGTTGAGGACCGACTCGTAGGCGTAGCAGGTGAACTCCCCGTAGGGCGTCGGGAGGCGCGCCTCCGACAGCCGCTTCACCAGCTTGTCCTTCTGGCGCCGGTAGCGGATCAGGTCGGCGATCGAGATCAGCAGGAGCCCGTGCTCGGCGGCGAAGACCTCCAGGTCGGGCAGGCGGGCCATCTCGCCGTCGTCGCGCACGACCTCGCAGAGCACGCCGGCGGGCTCGAGCCCGGCCAGGCGGGCCAGGTCGACGGCCGCCTCGGTGTGGCCCGCCCGCTTGAGCACGCCGCCCCGCCGGTAGCGCAGGGGGAAGATGTGGCCGGGCTTGGCCAGGTCGGCGGGCGAGGTGGCGGGGTCGATGAGGGCCCGGATGGTGGCGGCCCGGTCGGCGGCCGAGATGCCCGTGCTCGTCCCCGGCCGGTAGTCGACGCTGATGGTGAACGCCGTGCGCTGCGACTCGGTGTTGTCCAGCACCATGAGGGGCAGGCCCAGCTCGTCCAGCCGCTCCCCCAGCATCGGCATGCAGATGACGCCCGACGTGTGCTTGACGAAGAAGCCGATCTTCTCGGCGGCGGCGTGCTCGGCGGCCATGACGAGGTCGCCCTCGTTCTCCCGGTCCTTGTCGTCCACGACGACGACCATCTCGCCCCCCGCCACGGCGGCGATGGCCTTCTCGATGTCAGCGAACGGCACCGCTCGACCTACCTGTGCCCTTCCAGCAGCTTCTCGACGTACTTGGCGATCAGGTCCACCTCCAGGTTGACCGGCGCCCCCGGGCCCTTCCGCCCCAGCGTGGTGACCGATGCGGTGTGGGGGACGACGGCCACGGTGAACCGGTCGTCGCCGACGTCGACCACCGTCAGGCTACAGCCGTCCACCGCGATGGGGCCCTTCCTGACCACGTAGCGGGCCAGCTCGGGCGGCATCCGGACCTCCAGGTGGGGGGCGGGCCGCACCACCCGGCCCACGCCGTCGACGTGGCCGTGCACGACGTGGCCGCCCAGGCGGGTGGACGGGGTGACGGCCCGCTCCAGGTTCACGCCGTCGCCGGGGGCGAGCGAGCCCAGGTCGGTGCGGGCCAGCGTCTCGTCCACCACGTCCACGCCGTACCAGCCCCGGCCCACCTCGGCCACGGTGAGGCAGCACCCGTTGTGGGCGACCGAGTCGCCGGCGGCCAGGCCGTCGAGCACCACCGACGCCTCGAACCGGAACCGGGCGCCGTGGCGACCCCGCAGGCGGCCCATCTCCTCCACGATGCCGGTGAACACCCTCCTCAGCCCCCGGCCGGGGCCAGCTCGACGCGGACGTCGTCGCCCAGGCGGGCCACATCGACCACCGCGCCCCGCCACACGTCGGCCATGGTGGCGGCACCGGGGCCGGCGAACATGGGCCGGGCGTCGTCGCCGCCGAAGAGCACCGGCGCCAGGTACAGCACGTAGCGGTCCACCAGGCCGGCGGCGTGGAGGTCGTGGGCCACGGTGGCGCCCCCCTCCACCAGCACCTGGACGACGCCGCGCCGGCCCAGCTCGTCGAGCACGTCGCCCAGGTCGCCGGAGAGCTCCAGCGCGGGGTGGACGGCGGCGCCCTCCGGCGCCCGGCCCAGCACCACCCGGAGCGGGTCGCGGCCCGGCACCCGGCGCACGGTGAGGGCGGGGTCGTCGGCCCGCACGGTGCCGGCGCCCACCAGCACGGCGCCGCTCTCGGCCCGCAGGCGGTGGGCGTCGTCGCGGGCGGCCGCGCCGGTGATCCACGGGCTGGTGCCGTCGGGCGCGGCGATGCGGCCGTCGAGGCTGGCCGCCAGCTTCAGCACCACCCACGGCCGGCCGGTGCTGCGGTGCTTGACGTAGGGGGCGAGCTGGGCCGCCACCTCGCCCCCCCGCAGCCCGACCTCGACCGCCACGCCAGCGGCCCGCAGGCGGGCGATCCCCCGCCCCCGCACCCGCCGGTCGGGGTCCTCCATGCCCGCCACCACCCGGGCCACGCCCGCCC
>JBOGHR010000712.1:0-2852 GCA_050744905.1 Acidimicrobiales bacterium | reverse complement strand
AGCCAGCAGAACACCTTCACCGGCCGGCTCACCGAGCCCATGTTCGACGCCGTGTTCTCCCGGGCCCGGGCGCTCGGCGCAGCACCGGGCTGACGGCGCCGGCGGCGGCCGGGTTGTCGGCTCCGGCGCGACGTGCTGAGGTTGGCCCATGCCGCCGGCCGGCGCCTCCGCCGCCCTCCACCGCCTGAAGGCGACCGCCCTCGACCTGGTGTCGCTCGTCTCGGGGGCCGACCCGGTCCCGCTTCGCCGGTCGCCGGCGCCGGGGGAGTGGTCCGCCGCCGTGGTGGTCGCCCACCTGGCCGACGCCGAGCTGGTCTACGGCGTGCGGGCCCGGATGATCCTCACCGTCGACCGCCCGTTCCTGCCAGCCTTCCCGCAGGAGGCATGGGCCGCCCGCTTCGCCGGCCTCGACGCCGACGTGCGCGACGCCCTCCACCGGTGGCGGGCCCTGCGTGACGCCAACCTGCGCCTGTTCGCCTCGGCGGCCGACGAGGAGTGGGAGCGCGAGGGCGTCCACCAGGAGCGGGGGCCGATCACGCTGGCCGCCCTGGCCGGCGCCATGGCCTCGCACGACCGCGCCCACCTCGACCAGATCCGCGCCGCCCTGGCCGGCGCCGGCTAGCCGGCGGCCGGCGCCGTCCTGGGCTTCTTGGGGGGGACGCCGACCTTGGGGTCGGGCACGGCCGTGTCCGGCCAGCGCCGGCGGCTCACCACCGACAGCTTGCGCAACAGGGCTATGGCGCCGGGGTCGTCGTCGCCCGGCCGGCCCTGGATGACGCCGTCCTGGAGCATCCGCACGATGATCTCGCGTCCCAGGTCGGTGCGGACGATGGTGAGCGTCCAGTCGTTGAAGGCGCCGATGCCGCCGGTGGAGATGTCGGCGTGCTCGGCGGCGAAGTCGGGGCAGAGCTTGCAGCCCTCCCTGGTCCAGGCGTGGCACTCCTTGAGCGGGATCTCGTGGTAGTCGCCGTTGCGCATCCTGATCTGGAAGACGCCCTTGATGTTCATCTTCACCATGTCCTGCTTCCGCAGGCCGTACCGGGCCTCGAACAGCTCCTCGAAGATGGCGTCGTCGAAGGTCTTGGAGCACAGCAGCCCGATGTTGAGCGCGAAGCGGCGGGCGGGCTTGCCCGCCTTGCGCACGGCCAGCACGGGGGGCACCGAGGACTGGCAGCTCATGCCCACCAGGGCCAGCTTCTCGGCCCCGCCGGCCACCGCCTCGGCGTAGGCCATGGTGTTGGCCGAGTAGGTGTAGCGGCTGCCGGCCGACGCCAGGACCTCCTCGCGGGTGCGGGCCACGCCGGGGACGGCCTTCCAGCTGGTGCCGTCGCCCTCCAGGTACGAGACCAGGGCGGCGTCGATGTAGCCCTTCTCCAGCGCCCACAGCAGGATGGCCGACACCAGCCCGCCGTCCTGGCCCCGCTCGTGGATCTCCGGGTCGACGGCCCGGGCCAGGATGATGTCCTTGGCCACGCCCTCCATCTCGTCGGGGCGCCGGGCCCGGCCGAACAGGTGCCGGTCGATCTCGGGCTCCCAGTCGCGGAACCGGGGGCAGGCCCGGGTGCAGGAGGTGCAGCCCTTCTGGCCGTGGGTGCAGTCGGCCGGGCCGAGCTCTTCCTCCAGGTGGAACGGCCTGTAGACGCCCTGGGCGTCGTCGTAGCCCAGCACGTCGTGGGGGCAGGCCACCACGCAGCCGGCGCAGCCGGTGCACAGCCCCGAGGTCACCACCTCGGAGAACAGCTCCTTCCACTGGGCGGTCCAGCGGGCCTTGGCGTCGGGCATCCCTGCGAGTCTACGGGCGCCGGTACCGTGCCCCCGGTGCCCGAACTGCCCGAGGTGGAGGCCTACCGCGTCCTGGCCGAGACCGCGCTGGGCCGGCCGGTGGCGGCGGTGGACGCGCCCGACGCCTGGTTCCTGAAGGGCGGCGTCGACGCCGCCTCGCTGGACGCCGCGCTGGCGGGGCGGTGGTTCACCGCCGCCCGCCGCCGGGGGAAGCTGCTGCTGCTCGACACCTCCGGCGACGGTCCGGTGCTGGGGCTGCGCTTCGGCATGACCGGGCGCCTGCTGGTCGACGGCCGGGCCGGGGTGGGCCGGCTGCGGTACTCCAGCGACCAGGACCAGCCTGGCTGGGACCGCTTCGGCGTGCGCTTCGCCGGTGGCGGCCACCTCCGCCTCCGCGACCCCCGCCGTTTGGGCGGCGTGGTCCTCGACCCCGATGAGAGCCGCCTGGGCGCCGACGTCCTCACGGTGACGCCCGCCGGCCTGCGGGCCGCCCTGGGGCGGTCCGCGGCGCCGCTCAAGGCCCGCCTGATGGACCAGGCCCGCCTGGCCGGGATCGGCAACCTGCTGGCCGACGAGACGCTGTGGCGGGCCGGTCTCGACCCCCGCCGCCCGGCGGGGTCGCTGACGCCGGCCGAGCTGGGCCGCCTGCACCGCCACCTGCGGCGGGCGGTGTCGGACCTCATCGCCCGGGGCGGCTCCCATGCCGGCGACCTCATGCCGGCCCGCACGGCGGGCGGCACCTGCCCCCGGGACGGGGCGGCGCTGCGCCGGGCGACGGTGGGCGGGCGGACCACGTGGTGGTGCCCGGCCCACCAGCGGTAGAAGCGGCCCGGTGGGGGCAGCTTCGGACGCGCGCCCGTTGACAACGCCGCTCTCTTAGGGTTACCTAAGGAGGTATGGGAGGCATCCCTCAGGACCGGCTCTCCGCCTGCCCGGAGCTGGGGCTCCAGCGGGTCAGCTGGGTCCGCATCGTCGTGGGCGCCGGGCGCACGACGTGCGAGGTGGCCGGGATGGCCCACCGCCGGCCCGTCCTGCGCACCGTCCCCCTGCGCACGGCCGCCGCCCTCCTG
>JBOGHR010000711.1:0-2195 GCA_050744905.1 Acidimicrobiales bacterium | reverse complement strand
TCCCCGCCCGTGCGCCCAGGCGGGCGGCCGCCGGCGCCGAGCGGGCCCGCAGCGTGCCGTCCGGGGCGGGCACGGGAGTGAGGTCGAAGTCGCGCCAGGCGCCGGAGCCGTCCTGGTAGCGGACAGGGCGGGTGTGGGCCTGGAGGGTGCGGGTGCCGTCGGGGTTGGCCCACACGCGACGGGTGGGGGTGGTCTCGGAGTCGATGGGCGTGGAGCGGGCCGGGTCGAACGCCGAGGGCTTGTCGCGGCGGTTGAGCTCGGCCAGCTCGGAGGGATGGGGAGCGACCTGGTCGAGGCGCTCGATGGGCCGCTCGGGCACGGGCGGGGTCACCTTGGGGGCGGGCGGAGAGGCGATGCCGGGAAGGTCTCGGACCGACACGGGGGCCTTCGGCTCGGCCGCGGCCGGGCCATGGGGGACCACGGGCGTCATGACCAGCGACGTCGCCGCCACCACGGCAGCCGCCCGCCACGTCCTCGGGCGTCGCGGTCCCCGTCCCTCGACGGCCGTCCCCCTCGGTGCGCGCATGTGCTCCCTGGCTTCGTCGTGGGGGAGCAGCCGCGGTGTGCCGGCCCCCCAGCCAGTCGCCCGTCCGTGTAGCAATCGGCATACATCGCATCGCTTTGAGCACTTGAGGTGAGAAACCTGACCGGTGAGCCGTGGAGGCCTGCTCGCCGCTCCCCGCGAGGACGCCGACGCACCAGATCCGGTTACAGGCGCCGGCGTCTGAGCGGACCTCGTCCTCGTCCCTGTCGACGACCCTCCCGGCGGCGGACGGCCGGGGACTGAGCGCGGTGCTGCCGCGCCGGATCGGGAGAGCGGCTCTGACGATTCCGGCGAGGCCCCGCAGGACGAACGCGTTTGGCGACGATCCGTAGAGCTTCCCGGGAATCTCGAGTTTCCCCGCGAGATTCGGTGCCGCCAAAAGGCCTACTCAAGTATCGAACCGAGGACCGTACGGACCGTACAGACGGGTGCATTGGCCCGGGCGGGACGCCGGCGGTGATGCGGGCCACCACCCTCAAGGCGTCGGCCGCCGGCCTTGACGGCCTGCTCGCCTACTACGCCGGCCTGGCCGCCGACCACGCCCGCCGCGACGGCGCCGCCCGGGGACCGGTCGACTACTACCTCGACCGCTCCGAGCCGCCGGGACGGTGGCGGGGGGGCGGCTGCGCCGCCCTCGGTCTGGGCGGCGAGGTGCGTGCCGATCAGCTCGAAGCCCTGCTCACCGCCCGCCACCCGGAGAGCGCCAAGCGCCTGGGCCGGGGCTTCGGCGACCGCTCGGCCCGGGCCTTCGACGCCACCTTCTCGGCCCCCAAGAGCGTGTCGGTGCTGTGGGCCCTGGCCCCCGACCCGTTCGTCCGCGCCGAGGTGGCGGCCGCCCACGACGCCGCCACCGGGGCGGCCCTCGACTGGTTCGAGGGCCACGGGGCGCTGAGCCGGCGGGGGACCGACGGCGTCCACCAGGTCGACGCCCAGGGCCTGGCGGTGGCGGTGTTCCGCCAGCACACCAGCCGGGCCGCCGATCCCCAGCTGCACAGCCACGCCATCGTGGCCGCCAAGGTCCAGGACCCCACCGGGCGCTGGCTGGCCCTCGACGCCCGGTTCTTGAAGCGCCAGCAGCGCTCCATCGGCTGGGTCTACGCCGCGGCCCTGCGCTGCGAGCTGACCGCCCGCCTGGGCCTGGGGTGGGGGCCGGTGGCCGAGGGCCACGGCGACATCGCCGGCGTGCCCGAGCGCCTGGTCGAGGAGTTCTCCAAGCGCACCGAGCAGGTCGAGGCCCGCCTGGGCGAGCTGGTGGCCGAGTGGGTCGACGCCCACCACGGCGCCGAGCCCGATGCCCGCACCCTGTGGCGCCTGGAGCGCCGGGCCGTGCTCGACAGCCGGCCGGCCAAGCAGCCGGTGGGCGACGCCGAGGTCCTGCGCGCCGAGTGGCGCCGGCGGGCGGCCGCCGTGGGCGTCGAGGCCCTGGAGCTGCCCGCCTCCCCGGCCCCGCCAGGGACCGCTGCCTTCGACCCCGAGGCGGTGATCGACCAGGCCCTGGCCCGGGTGGCGGCCGACTCGGCCACCTGGCTGGCCGCCGACCTGGCCCGGGAGATCGCCACCCTGGTCCCGGCCGGCGCGGCGGGCTCGGCGGGCGAGCTGGTGCAGCTGGTCGACCGCCTGGCCGCCCGGGCGGCCGGGCGCTGTATGGAGC
>JBOGHR010000710.1:0-1871 GCA_050744905.1 Acidimicrobiales bacterium | reverse complement strand
CCTCGGCCACGAGCAGGAGCGGGGTTGCACCTCCGCCGTGGCGGTCCCGCCACGCCCGTCGCAGGGACCGGTCATCGGCCCTGTCGGTGCCGGCTACCTCCACCCCTGCCGCGACCACGGCACCGCGGAGCGGGGCGGCGGCCGGAACCGCACGGGCTCCGGGGGTCGCGAGCAGGCCGGCCAGGAGGTCGTCGAGGGTCACGGGCGTGACGACGACGGGGGCACGCCGCAACCGTACTTCCGGCCGCCCGGTGAGCTGGGGCACTTGCTTCTCCCGAGTCCAGTGACGAGCGGGGGAAGCGCCACCGCCATTCTGGTTCGCGGGTGTGACAGTCGCATCGGGCCCGGGCGGCTCAACTGGGCAGCCGCAACTGGACTCGGACCCGGCCTGGCTCTTGACAGAAGTCGCACCGCCGAGCCGCCGGCACATTGACGCGTCGAGAACCGGATTCAGCCAGGCGGACACCCGGATCGACAGTCCAACGCCTGACCAAGACACATCATCCGGGGCGCGTGCCTATCCGGGACGCGTCTCGTGAGGCGTTGTGGTGCAAGCGCTTCCTGAGCTGACCGTCACGGCCGATCCCGGATGATCCTGGGGCTGACGAAGGCTTCCTCCGAGGGGATCGGCCCCCCTTGGAGGAGGCAGCAACATGAAGCGAAGCAGTGCGGGTGCGCGTGTCGGGGGCCCCCGTCGCCCGGGCGCTGGGACTGGCCGGCGAGGTCCACCCCCGCCGCCCTGCGGGCGCTGTTCTGCGGCAAGCACCCGCGCACGGGGACCTACCTCGCCTCGGCCCGGGGATCCTCGGCGCGCGCCGGGGCGCGCGCCGCCTGACGCGACCTCGACGTGGGCGCGGCCGCAGCGCGCCTGGGGGTGTCGGCCGCCAAGGTGCGGGCCCTGCTGCGCAGCGGGGAGCTGGCGGGCGAGAAGCAGCGCCTCGGCACCTGGCGGGTCAGCATCGAGGCCATCGACGCCTACGTGGAGGGCCGTCCCCAGCCGCCGCGCTGGGCGCGCTGCCGGTCCCGGACGCCGACAACACCTACGCGCTCGCCGACGCGGCGCACCTGGCCGGGCGTCCACCGCTCCTACCTGGCCCCGCCTCGTCGCCGAGGAGGCGCCGGAGACCACCACCCGCGACGACGGCCGCCCCGTCCAGTACCTCGTCGGGCGGCGCGACGAACGCAATCGGTGGCGCGTCAGCGCCGACGAGCTGGACCGGTTCATGGCCGGGCGGGTCTCGGCCCGGGTAGTGCCCCGCGGACTACGTGGCCGTGCGGCCACCCAAGTCGGTCAGCATCCTCCACGCCCTGGGATCGCTGGTCCCCCCGCCGCCCTGGCGGCGCGGGGACTGCCCACCGACCTGCCGGCCGAGGTGCTGGCCGCCCACCACGCGGGCGGTGGCCGACGCGGTGGCCGTGCTGGAGCGCCACGCCGCGTTCATCCGGGGCCCCGGCGGGCGGGTGCCGGCGCTGGGGCTGGTGATCGCCAGCTTCGACCACCGCTCCTCCCGCATGGGCAACCCGCTGCTGCACACCCACCTGGTGGTGGCCAACGTGGCCCGGGGGGTGGACGGGCGCATGGCGGCGGTGGATGGCACCGTCCTCTACCCCTGGGCCCGGGCGGCCGGGTTCGTCTACCAGGCCCGCCTGCGGGCCGAGCTGATCCGGCGCCCGGGGGTGGAGTTCGCCCCGCCCCACAACGGCGTGGCCGACCTGGTCGGCACCCCCGGGCCGTCATCTTCGACTGCTTCTCCCAGCGCGCCGCCCGGCGCGACGCCCTCCTGGCCGCCCTGGGGCGCAGCGGTGCCGGCGCCGCCCAGGGGGCGGTGCTGGCCACCCGGCCGGCCAAGGGCACCTACGCCCACCAGAGC
>JBOGHR010000709.1:0-2633 GCA_050744905.1 Acidimicrobiales bacterium | reverse complement strand
AGAGGCCGCCTGCGGCGGCGAGTGCGGCCACGGACCTTGCCCCTGCGAACGCGGCGAGAGCTCGTGGCCAGGGCGCTACGGTCGAACGGCGCCCGGCGGCAGGGTGGCCCGCCGGCGACCGCCGGCGCCGGTGGCGGCGAACACGGCGGCGAAGAGGGCGGCGCCGACCAGGACGATGGTGGGCCCCGACTGCACGTCGAGGTGGTAGCTGAGGTTCATCCCCACGAACCCGCACGTCGCCCCGATGGCGGTGGACAGGACCAGCATCCGGGAGAACGAGTTGGTGACCATGCGGGCCACCGTCGCCGGGATCACCAGGGTGGCGGCGATGAGGGTGACGCCCAGCACCTGCATGGTGGCCACGATGGCCAGGGCGAGCACCAGCATGAGCAGGGCGTCGTAGCGGGCGGTGCGCACCCCTGACGCCTCCGCCACCTCGGGGTCGAAGGTGGTGAACAGCAGCGGCCGGTAGGCGAGGACCACCACGGCGACGGCGAGCAGGGTGACGGCGGCCACGGCGACCACGTCGCCGGGGGAGACGCCGAGGATGCTGCCGAACAGCGCCGCCTCGAAGCTGCGCCCGGCCCGGCCGAACAGGGCGAACAGGGCCAGCCCCAGCGCGAACGACGCCGTGGTCACCACGCCGATCGCCGCGTCCGACCCGATCACCCGCCGGCGGGTGACGCGGTTGATCATGAGGGCCGACGCCACGCCCCACGCCCCGGCGCCGAGCAGGAGGTCGACGCCCAGCAGGGCGCTGGCCGCGAACCCGCCGAACACGGCGTGGGACAGGCCGTGGCCGATGTAGCTCATCCCCCTCAGCACCACGTACACGCCCACCAGGCCGCACAGGGCCCCGGCCAGCACGGCGACGGCCAGGCCGTTGCGGAAGAACTCGAACTCGAAGGGCCGGAGCAGCTCGCCCGTCACCTCACGCTCCCGAGGCCCGTCCCAGGGCCACCGCGTCGGCGTGGAACTGGTCGACCACGACCGGCATCCCGCCGTGCTCGAGCACGTCGAGGCCGGCGCCGTAGGTCCGCTCGAGGACCGAGCGGGTCAGGACCTGGCGGGGGGGGCCGGCGCCGACCACCTCCCGGTTCAGGCACACCAGGTGGGGCAGGTGGGCGGCGATCCCGTTGAGGTCGTGGGTGGTCAGCACCACGGCCAGGCCGTCGGCGTTGAGGTCGCTCAGCAGGTGCAGGACCTCGTGGCGGGTGCGGACGTCCACCCCCGACGTCGGCTCGTCCAGCAGCAGCAGCTCGGGGCGCTGGAGGAGGGCGCGGGCCAGGAACATCCGTTGCTGCTGGCCGCCGGACAGCTCGCCGATGTGGCGGTCGGCCAGCCCGCCCAGCTCCAGGCGGTCGAGCACGGCGGCCGCCTCCGCCCGCTCGGTCGGGCTGGGCCAGGGCAGGAGGCGCCCCGACGTGCGGGCCATGAGGACGCACTCGCGCACGGTGACCGGGAAGCTCCAGCTCACCGTGTCGACCTGGGGGACGTAGGCGACCCGCAGCCGGGGGCGGCGCACCACCGACCCCGACACCGGCGCCACCGACCCCAGCACGGCCCGCAGCAGCGTCGTCTTCCCCGACCCCGACGGGCCCACGACGCCGGTGAACTGGCCGGGCGCCACCGTGAGGTCCACGTGCTCCAGCACCGGCTCCGACCGGTAGCGGCAGGTCACCCGCCGCAGCTCCACCAGGGGCGCCCCGTCGGGCGTCACTGGGGGTACACCGCCCGGTCGGGCGCCGGCAGGGCCACCTCGAGCGCCTCCAGGGGCGAGGGATCGCCGCCCAGCGCCCGGGTGATGGTGGCGTAGTTGCCCCGCATCAGGCCCAGCCACGAGTGCTCGGGGTCGCCCGGCCCGCCGGGGAGGTCGTCGTCGCGCAGGGTGTCGACGTAGGACACCCCCGTCTCCCGGCCGATCCGCTCCAGGACCGGGCTGGGGAACACCTCGCTGCCGAAGATGGCGGGGACGCCCGATGCCCGCACCTGGTCGATCAGCCGCCCCACCTCCCGGGGGGACGGGTCCTCGAAGTCGGAGACCTGGATGGCGCCGATCACCTCCCAGCCGTAGGTGCGGGCGAAGTAGGCGTAGGCGTCGTGGTAGGTCAACAGCTTGCGCCGCTCCGGGGGCACGGTGGCGAGCGCCTCGCGCATGGCGGCGTCCAGGCGGTCGACGGCGGCCGAGAACGCCTCCACGTTGCCCCGGTAGTAGGCCGCGCTCTCGGGGTCGCGGGCGGCCAGGGTGTCGCCCACGATCTCGGCGTACGCCCGGGCGTAGGTGGGGTCGGTCCACAGGTGGGGGTTGGGCCGGCCGTCCTCCTCGGGGAAGGAGAAGTCGAAGATGTAGTCCTGCTCGGGCAACGCCCGGGTGCCCAGCTCCACGATCTCGGCGCCGTCGTCGGCGGACGACTCGGCCAGGCGGAGCACCGGCTCCTCCAGGGACAGGCCGTTGAGGAACACCACGTCGGCCGTCGAGAGCAGCTCGGCCACGCTGGGCCTGGGCTCGAAGGTGTGCGAGTCGGCCCCCTCCGGGACGATGCCGGTCACGTCCGCCCGGTCGCCCGCCACGCCGGCCACGATGCTGGTGATGGGTGCGACCGTCGTCGCGATCCGCAGGCGCCCGCCGGCGT
>JBOGHR010000708.1:0-5089 GCA_050744905.1 Acidimicrobiales bacterium | reverse complement strand
GGATGGTCCCCACGACCTCGGCCACGGCTGCCGGCGGTCGCGGGCTCAGGTGAGCCCGACGTCCTTCAGGAGCTGCACGGTGCGGTCGAGGTCGCGACCGAGCTCGCTGAGGGGCAGGTCGATGGTCCTGAGCGACGACAGGGCGGGCAGCTCGGCGATGGCGTCCACGCCGGCGCGCAGGGGGTACTCGGTCGTCTCGTCGCGGAAGTAGCGCTGCGCCTCCTCGGACAGCAGGAAGCGCACGAACCGCTCCGCCTCCTCGGGCCTGTCGCTGTTGGCGAGGACGGCCACGCCGGCCACGTTGACGAAGGTCCCCTCCCCACCCTCGTCCTGGCCCGGGTAGAAGTTGGCCACCGGGGCGTCCGGGCGCTCCTTGAACTCGCCGTAGAGGTAGTAGTGGTTGACCAGGCCGAGGTCCACCTCCCCCGACGCCACGGCGTCGAGGGTGAGGATGTTGTTGTCGTAGCGCTTGGCCCCGTTGGCCTTCAGGCCCTCGAGGAACCGGCGGGTCCGCTCCTCGCCCACCGTCTCCCGCAGCGAGGTGACGAAGGCGACGAAGGAGGCGTTGGTCGGCGGGTAGCCGACCCGCCCCTGCCACTCGGGGGCGGTGACGTCGAGCACGCTCCTCGGGACCTGGTCGGGCGTCAGGCGGTCGGTGTTGTAGGCGATCACCCGGGCGCGGGCGGTGACGCCCACCCACCGGCCGTCGGTGTCGCGGAAGCGGGGGTCCACCACGTCGAGCACGTCGGCGGGCAACGGCCGGAGGAGGCCCTTGGCGCCCAGCTCGCCCAGGGCGCCGGCGTCCTGGCTGAAGAACACGTCGGCCCGGGTGTCGTCGCCCTCCTCGATCACGGTGGGGAGCAGCTCGGACGTGTCGCCGTACCGGACGCTGAGCTCCACGCCCGACTCCCGCTCGAAGCGGTCGAGCAGCGGCCGGACCAGGTTCTCGTTGCGGCCGGAGTAGACGACCAGGGCGTCGGAGCCGCCGCCGCAGCCGGCGAGCAGGAGGGCGACGACCACGACCGCCGCCGCCAGCGGCGGGAGGCGGCGCGCGTTCGGCATGGCTAGATCATGGAGTTAGGCGCTCCTAACTTCAAGTCGGCGCCGTCGTCCGATCAGACGCCGGCGTGGGCGAGGCTCGGGATCCGGCTCGTGGCCACCGTCCGGCGCAGGTAGAAGAACCAGGTGACGCCGGCGAACACGACGTAGGACCCGACGAAGACCCACAGCGCGGGGATGGACCAGTCGGCGTGGGCAGCGGCCACCGCCACCTTCTCGGCCGGGGTCGCCGCCTCCTTCACCAGGTTGGAGACCTCGAGGCTGGCCTGGCGCAGGATCACCTGGATGAGGAAGCCGCCGAAGGCGCCGATGGCGCCCGCGATCCCGATGACGGCCGCCGCCCGGCGCTTGAACTCGACCACGCTCGCCCTGGGGTCGACGCCCCTGGCCTCGGCGTCGCGGCGACCGAGCTCGGCGAAGATGGCGGGGATCATCTTGTAGGTCGAGCCGTTCCCCATCCCGGCCAGCAGGAACACGACCATGTAGGAGCCGAAGAAGAGGGGGAAGCTGCGATCCTGCACCCCGACGATGGCCGTGACCGTGGACACGGTCATGCCGGCGAACACCGCCAGGGTGACCCGGGAGCCCCCCAGCCTGTCGGCCACCCACCCCCCCAGGGGACGGGAGACCGAGCCGATCAACGCCCCCACGAAGCCCAGCCCGGCGAGGTAGGTGGCGATGAAGGGGTGGCCGGCGAGGAACTCGGGGAACGTCGTCTTGATGACCAGGGGGAGCGTGAAGGAGAACCCGATGAACGATCCGAACGTGCCGATGTACAGGAACGACATGATCCACGTCTGGCTCGAGCGCAGGGCCTTGAGGTACGAGCCCTTGTCCGCCCTGGCCTGGGTGAGGCTGTCCATGCGGAACCAGGCGAGCACCACGGCGAGGGCGATGAGCGGCATCCACATCAGCCCGGCGTAGGCGAGGTTGACCTCGTGCCTGGGCAGGCTCACGGCGGCCGCCGGGACGCCGACGATGATGACGAGGGGCACCAGCAGCTGCGCCACCGCCACGCCCAGGTTCCCGCCGGCGGCGTTGAGGCCGAGGGCGAACCCCTTCTTGCGCTCGGGATAGAAGAAGGAGATGTTGAACATCGACGAGGAGAAGTTGCCGCCGCCGAAGCCGGCGGTAGCCGAGCACACGAGCAGCACCCACAGCTGGGTGCCGTGGCCCTGGGCGGCCAGCCACCCGCTCGGCACCACCACGGCCAGCAGGGACGTCGGTACCAGCAGCAGGGCGGCGCTCACCGCCGTCCACGCCCGCCCGCCGAAGCGGGGGACGGCGAAGGTGTAGGGGATCCGCAGGAACGACCCGACCAGGTTCGGCACCGCGGTGAGCAGGAACAGCTCCGACACCGACAGCGCGATGCCGACGTTGGCGAGGTTGATGACGACGATGGTCCACAGGACCCAGACGCAGAAGCCCAGGTGCTCGGCGAAGATGGAGATCGTCAGGTTGCGCCGGGCGACCCGGCGCCCGGTGGTCTCCCAGAACTGGTCGTCCTCGGGGTCCCAGTGCTCGATCCACCGCCCCCGCCGGGGGGGGTCGGCGGCGGGTTCGGGGCCGGCGCCGGCCGGCGGCTTCCGGGAATCGACGATCGCGCTCATGTCGGCCTTTCGCCTGGGTCGGGGGACGTCCGGCGGCAGGTCGGGGGCCGCAGCTCGACCTGCCCTGGGGACTGGCCCAGACCCTAAGGAACCGACGTGTCGGCCTGGTGTGGGGGGGGTGTCGACCGCGTGAAGGGCTCCTCACGTGGCCCCCTGCCCGCCGGTGAGGCCTTCGCCTCACCGGAGCGAGGCGGCCACGCCCCCGGCCGCCCGGCGGCCCGAGCGCACGGCGCCCTCCATGTGCCCTCCTCCCACCGCCTCGGTCTCCGTCCCCGCCCACCACAGCCGGCCGTCCCACTGCGGGCCGGCCAGGACCGGGTCCCCGTAGGGCACCGGCGCCACGTGGCGGTGCACGCCCTCGCAGGTGTACGGGTCGGCCGACCAGTCCCGCTCCAGGTACTGGAGGGGGTCGGCGGCCCGGGGCCCGAAGAGACGGCCGAGCTGGCCGAGCACCAGCGGCACCCGCTCGGCGGGGCCGAGGTCGCGGTGGTCCACGTCGAGGGACACGAAGCCCCAGAGGGCGCCCGGCCCGCCGGGCACCGAGGCGTCGTGCACCTCCTCCAGGGGGCCGGCGTCGCTGAACGCCGAGCCCGACCAGCCGTCGTCCCGCCAGAAGGGCACCTCGTAGACCGCCACGCACTTGAGGGCCTCGCCCATCCACGTCGGCGTGGCCTCCATGACGGCGACCACCCCGTCGGCGAGTGGGGGCGAGAAGGCGACGTCCTGGAGGACGAGGCGGGGCGGAAGGGCGAGGACCGCCCGCCGGGCCGTGGTGCGGGTGGAGGCGCCGTCGGACTCCGACGTCACGACCACGCCGTCGCCGGCCCGGGCCAGCGCCACCGCCCTCTCCTCGAAGCACACGCCGCCGGGCAGGCGGTCGGCCAGCCGCCGGCACAGCTGCTCGGCGCCGCCCACGAAGCGGAGGAACGCCGCCGGCTCGGCGGGCAGGGCGACGGGGACGGGAGCGCCGGCGCCGGGCTCGTGCAGGGCGCGGCCCTCGACCGGCTGGGGGAACGCCTCCACCCCCAGCTCGGCGGCCAGGGCCCGGATCTCGGGCTGGTCCGACCAGTGCCAGGTGGCGCCCAGGTCGAACCACCCGGCGCCGCCGTGGCCGGCCACCGTCATCGTCCGCCCGCCGGCCCGCGGGCGCGCCTCGACGACGACCACGTCGAGGCCCCGCTCGGCGAGGTCGCACGCCGCCGTCAGGCCGGCCAGGCCGGCGCCGACCACCACGACGTCGGCGTCCACCCCGGCGGCCGCCTCGGTGCCCGCCCGCCCCGCCCCCGGATCGCCGTCGGCTAGCTAGCGGGCGGCGGTGTTGCGCAGGTAGTTGTAGATCGTGTCAGTCATGTTCTTGACGCCGTGCTTGCTGGCGGCGTGCTTCATGACCTTCTGCTTCAGCTCCTCCTCGCTGTTGGCCCGGATCTTCCAGTTGCAGCCCGCGGCGCCGGCCGTCTTGCAGCTGTGCTCGTACATGTCGTGCGTTCCTCCTGGTGTGCGCCGGCTCGGGATGGCGCGGACGGGGGGAGCCCCGGCCACGCCTTGGCGTCTGTGTCACCTGCAAATATCGCGCACTCGCGGCTACCTGCGCGCGGCCAGGTGTCGTCGGGAGGGCGGTCTGAGGTGGGCCGGGGAGGATTCGAACCTCCGTAGGCTGTGCCGGCAGATTTACAGTCTGCTCCCTTTGGCCGCTCGGGCACCGACCCCTGTGGGGGGACGAGGATAGCGTTCCCGGGTGCCCAGCTTCGATGTCGTGTCCGAGGTCGACATGCAGGAGGTCAGGAACGCCGTCGACCAGGCCAGCCGGGAGATCGCCACCCGCTTCGACTTCAAGGACACCGGCTCCAGCGTCGATCTCTCCGGCCACGAGCTGCGCCTGGCGTCGGCGACCGAGGACCGCCTCCGCGCCGTGCTCCAGGTGGTGGAGGAGAAGCTGGTGAAGCGCCAGGTCCCCCTGAAGGCCCTCGACCGGGGCAAGGTCGAGGAGGCGGCCAAGGGCTCCGTGCGCCAGACCGTCACCCTCAACGCCGGCATCTCCGCCGACCACGCCCGGAAGATCAACCGGTTCGTCAAGGACCGCGGGATCAAGGGGGTCTCGTCGCAGACCCAGGGGGACCAGGTGCGCGTCTCGGGGAAGAAGCGCGACGACCTCCAGGCGGTGATCGCCGCCCTCAAGGCCGAGGACTTCGGCATCCCGCTCCAGTTCACCAACTACCGGGACTAGTTCGCGCCCCGGTGCAGGCCGGGCGGCGTCAGGGGACCGAGGATGGCCGCCGCCCGGGCCAGCGCCGCCTCCTGCTCGTCGAGCCGCTGGCGGTAGCGGCGCGCCGCCGCCGCCCAGTCGTACCCCGAGGCGGCGTCGAGGGCGGCGGCCTCGGCCAGGCGCACGGCGGCGGCCGCCGGGCTCACCGACGACGCCC
>JBOGHR010000707.1:0-1781 GCA_050744905.1 Acidimicrobiales bacterium | reverse complement strand
CGTCGGGGGGCAGCGGCGTGGCCACCCTGGGCCTGCCGGCGTCGGCCGGCGTGCCGGCCGGCGCGGTGGCCGACACCGTGGTCGTGCCCTACAACGCGGTGCCCGAGGTCGGCGACGACGTGGCCTGTGTGATCGTGGAGCCGGTCGCCGCCAACATGGGCCTGGTCCCGCCCCGGCCCGGGTTCCTGGAGGGGCTGCGGGCGGCGTGCGACCGGGCCGGCGCCCTGCTGGTCTTCGACGAGGTCATCACCGGGTTCCGCCTGGGGCCGGGCGGGGCCCAGGAGCGCCTCGGCGTGCGCCCCGACCTGTCGGTGTTCGGCAAGGTGATCGGCGGGGGGCTCCCCCTGGCCGCGTTCGGCGGGCGCCGGGAGGTGATGGACGTGCTGGCCCCCCTGGGGCCGGTGTACCAGGCCGGCACCCTGGCGGGGAACCCGCTGGCCACCGCCGCCGGCCTGGCCGTGCTCGACCTGCTCGACGCCGCCGCCTACGCCATGCTGGCCGGGCGGGCCGCCGAGCTGGGCCGGGCGCTGGCCGGCGCCATCGCCGAGGCCGGCCTGCCGGTGCAGGCCCCGGTGGTCGGGCCCCTGGTCGGGTTGTTCTTCGCCGACGCCCCGGTGACCGACTACGACGGGGCCCGGGCCGCCTGCGCCAACGGCCTCTACGCCCGCTTCTTCCGAGCGCTGCTCGACCGCGGCGTCGCCCTGGCCCCCGGTCCCTACGAGGTGATGTTCCCCAGCCTGGCCCACACCCAGGCCGACCTGGAGCGCACCGTCGACCAGGCCCGGGCGGCCGTCGCCGACCTCCCCCCGCCGCCGTAGCCGCCAAGGCCGGGGCTACGAGTCGGGGCTGCCGGGGAGGCCGTCGTTGAAGGCGCGGTAGGTCTCGTAGATGTCCTTGCAGGTGGCGCACAGGGGCAGCTTCGTGGGGTCCCGCTGGGGCACGAAGACCACCCCGCACAGGGCCTCCAGGGGCGTGCCGTAGACCCGGGCCTCCAGGACCTTGGCCGCCGCGTCGCCGCCGTCGGTCTTGACGATGTGGGCGGCCTCGGGCTCGCCGGTACGGGGCTCCTCGTGGGGCCGGGTCTCCAGGACCTCGGCCACGCCGGGCTGCAGGGGTGCGACCACGGCCGTCGATGCTACCGGGCGGCCGTGCCCTCAGGGACCGGGACGCAGGCCCCGGCCGTGGGTCTCGAGGAGGTGGGAGACCAGTGCCTCCAGGGGCACCAGCGGGTAGTGCGGCAGCGAGATGGCGAGCGACGTGATGCCGTGCACCACCGTCCACAGCCCGGTGGCCACCAGCACCGCGTCGTGGCGGGCGATGGCCCCGGCGTCCATGGCCCGCACCACGTTGTCCATGAGGGCGTTGAACCCGCAGGCGTCCAGCAGCTCGGCGTCGGGGGGCTCCTCGGCCACGTCGGGCTTGGACATGAACAGGACGCGGTACTGCTCGGGGTGCTCGCGGCCGAAGCGGACGTAGGCCTGGCCCCGGCGGGCCAGCTCCTCGAGCGGGTCGCCGGCGCCGTCGACGGCGGCCTCGATGAACCGGTCGAGCTCGCGGAAGTGGCCCAGGCAGACGGCGTTGATGAGCGTCGACTTGTCGGCGAAGTGCAGGTAGATCGACGGCGGGGTGACGCCCACCGCGTCGGCCACCGCCCGGATCGACACCGCCTCCCGGTCGCCGGTGCGGACCAGCAGCTCGGAGGTGGCGTCGAGGATCTCGTCGCGGAGGCGCTCGCCTTCGCCCCGCCGGGCCCGGGGGCGGCGCAGCGGCGCGGTCACCCC
>JBOGHR010000706.1:0-2498 GCA_050744905.1 Acidimicrobiales bacterium | reverse complement strand
GGCCGGGCGGCGCCGTCGCCCCGTGACCATCGAGAAGGGCAAGCCGTGGGGCGCTCCGGGCCCCCTGCCCGCGGGCGGGGTGGTGGTGCGCTCCGACGCCGACGCCCGGGCCGCGCTGGAGGACGCCCGCCGGGCCGGCCGCCCGTACCCCGCCCTGGGCCTTCTGGGCGGCGACCTGTGCCGCACCCTGGGGGGCACCGGCGACGAGGGCCGGCTGCGCTCGGAGCGGGCGGTGCGCTTCCCGGTGGACCTGGGGGAGGCCCTCGTCGACGGCGTGCTGCACCTCTTCGTCGCCCACCTCGTGGCCCGCGACCGGCTGTGGCGGGACGCCTTCGTGGCCATGAACGCCCAGTGGCGGGGCGGGTGGAACCTGGGGCCCCGGGCCCACCCCAACGACGGCCGGCTCGACACCTACCGGGCCACCCTCACCCTGGGCGACCTCCCCAAGGTGCGGGCCCGGCTCCACCACGGCGCCCACCTGCCCCATCCCCGCATCCGGGAGCGCCGGGCCCCCGCCGTGCAGGTCGAGCTGGACCGGCCCCGGGCCGTGGAGGTCGACGGGGTGGCCGTCGGGCGGGGACGGCGGCTGTCCGTGCGGGTGGAGCCCGACGCGCTCACGGTGGTCGTCTAGCGCGCGGGCCGCGGTCCGCCCGGCGACCAGGGGCGGGCCGTACGCTTGCCCTTCCCATGCTCTACGCGTCCGAGGCGTTCACGTCCCACGAGCAGGTCGTGCTGCGCCGGTACTTCACCAACCTCGACCGGCCGGTGTTCGCCCTGGTGAACCTGCCCGAGGTGGTGAAGGGGGCGCTGTTCGCCCGCTACTCCCGGTCGTCGAAGAGCCTACGCCGGCTGTTCCTCGACGAGTTCGTCGACGACCTCGACATGGAGGGCGACCTGACCGTGGACGCCACCATGGGACTGACCCGGGCCGAGCAGCTCTACGACCGGGTCTTCCTGGAGTACGGCGACGACTCCGTCGCCCAGCTGGGCGGGGTCCATCTGGCGTGCGAGCAGGCGTCGAACCTGCTCACCAAGGTCCTGGAGTGGGGTCGGCTCATGGCCTACCTCGAGCAGTCGACGCGCTACGTCGCCTACGACGCCCGGCTCGGGAACGGCCGCTACCGCTACTACCGGGACCCGGCGGTGGTGGCGTCGTCGCTGGGCGCCCGCTACGTGGGCGACATGGACCGCCTCTTCGACGCCTACGCCGGCCTCGTCCCCGTGATGCAGGAGTGGTTCGCCGCCCGCTACCCCAAGGAGGCGGGCGACTCCGACTTCGTCCACCGCCAGTCGATCCGGGCCAAGGCGTTCGACGCCCTGCGGGGGATCCTGCCGGCGGCCGCCCTGTCCAACGTGGGCATCTACGGCACCGGCCAGGGCTACGAGATGCTGCTGGTGCGGATGCGGGCGTCACCTCTGCCCGAGGCGCGCTCCTACGCGGCCATGATGCTCGAGGAGCTGCGCAAGGTCATCCCCTCGTTCCTCAAGCGGGTCGACATGCCCGAGCGGGGGGGCGAGTGGTCGGCCTACCAGGAGGCCAACCGCACGGCCATGGCCGACGTCGCCGCCCGGGCCCTGGCCGGGGAGGAGCCCGAGCCCCGGCCGGCGGTGACGCTGGTCGACTTCGACCCCGACGCCGAGGACAAGCTGGTGGCGGCCATGCTGTACCCCTACACGGCCCTGCCCGAGGACCAGGTGCTGGCCCGGGTGCGGGCCATGGCGGCGGACGAGAAGGCCTCGGTGGTGCGGGCTTACGCCGGAGAGCGGTCCAACCGGCGCCAGAAGCCGGGCCGGGCCCTGGAGCGCAGCGCCTACCGCTTCGACGTGCTGTCCGACTACGGGGCGTTCCGCGACCTCCAGCGCCACCGCATGCTCACCATCGAGTGGCAGGACCTCACCCCCCGGCACGGGTACGCCCGGCCCCAGGCCCTCGACGAGGCGGGGCAGGCCGGCGCCTTCGACGAGGCCATGGAGCGCTCGGCGTCGCTGTACGAGGCGATGGACCGCGCGTTCCCCGCCCAGGCGTCCTACGCGGTGGCCCTGGCCTACCGGGTCCGCTACGTCATGCAGCTCAACGCCCGGGAGGCCATGCACGTGCTGGAGCTGCGCACCGGGCCCCAGGGCCATCCCGAGTACCGCCGGGTGTGCCAGGAGATGCACCGCCTCATCGCCGACCAGGCCGGCCACCGGCTGGTGGCGGAGCTGATGCGCTTCGTGGACCACGGCACCTACGACCTCGAGCGCCTCGAGGCCGAGCGCCGGGCCGAGGCCCGCCGGGCCACCCGCTCGTAAGGGCCTCTCTCGTCTCGTTCACCCACATCCGGTGTGGCTCAGCTCACCAAGAAGCAGAAGCCAATGTTGCTGGAGGGGTTGATGTTGCTGGTGGGGTAGGAGTAGCCTAACAAGCCACAGCAGCGCGGAGGAGGTCGTGTGCGCCGGGTTCGCGCCCTGGGCGGGCTTGTCGTTGTGTCCCTGGCGGGGCAGGCGCACCTGACCCC
>JBOGHR010000705.1:0-5267 GCA_050744905.1 Acidimicrobiales bacterium | reverse complement strand
CCCGTAGGCGAACACCCCGCCGTCGGCGGCGGCCAGCCAGTAGGCGGGGCCGGGGCGCAGCGGACGGTCCCCGGCGGCGGCCCGGCCCATCCCGGGCAGGCCGCCGGAGAGGGTCAGGGGCAGGACGCCCGCCATCAGCAGGGCGACGCAGGCGGCGGCGAGGAGCGGGAGCGGCGCGGGAGTACGACGGAGCATCGGTACGCGTGGGTGGCGTACCGAATGCCGCACCCCCCGGTGACCGGCTCAGTCCGCCTCAACTGGTTGCGAGGAAGTATGACAACTGCCGGGGCGTTCTGCTGGGGTTTCTCTCCCGCCGGCGGTGCCGGGAGCCGCCCGGCGGCCGGGACGGAGCGCTCAGCGGTGCCGGGCGCCGATCAGGTTGAGGGCGCCGCCGGCCCGGAACCACTCGATGTGCTCTAGCGACAGGGTGTGGAGCGCCTCGAAGCCGACGCTGGTGCCGTCGGGCCGGTCGATCCGGCACCGCACCGGCGCGTCGGGGGCCAGCGACGCCAGCCCCAGGACGGACACGGCGTCGGCCTCCCCGACCAGGTCGTAGGTGGCGGGGTCGGCGAAGGTCAGGGGCAGCACGCCCTGCTTCTTGAGGTTGGTCTCGTGGATGCGGGCGAAGGACCGCACGACGATGGCCCGGCACCCGAGGTGGCGGGGCTCCATGGCGGCATGCTCCCGCGACGACCCCTCGCCGTAGTTCTCGTCGCCCACCGCCACCCACCCGATGCCCGCCTCCTTGCAGTGGCGGGCGGCGTCGGGGTACGGCTCGGTGACGCCGTGGACCGGGCAGCGCCCGGCCCCCGTCTCGCCGGTGAAGGCGTTGACCGCCCCCAGGAACAGGTTGCGGCTGATGTTGTCGAGGTGGCCCCGGTAGCGCAGCCACGGGCCGGCGGCCGAGATGTGGTCGGTGGTGCACTTGCCCACCGCCTTGACCAGGACGGGCAGGCCCAGGAAGTCCCGGCCGTCCCAGGGGGGGAACGGCTCCAGCAGCTGGAGCCGGTCGCTGTCGGGGCGGACGACCACCTCCACCGCCGTCCGGTCGGCGGGCGGGGCCAGGAAGCCCTCCTCGCCGGGCTCGAACCCCTTCTCGGGCAGCTCGTCGCCCACCGGGGGGTCGAGGCGCACGCCGTCGATGTCGTCGGTGAGGGGGTTGAAGTCGAGCGTCCCGGCCAGGGCGTAGGCCATCACCGTCTCGGGCGAGGTGACGAAGGCCAGGGTGGACGCCATCCCGTCGTTGCGCTTGGGGAAGTTCCGGTTGTACGAGTTGACGATGACGTTCGGCTCGCCCTCGGCCACGTCGTCGCGCTTCCACTGCCCGATGCACGGCCCGCAGGCGTTGGCCAGCACGGTGCCGCCCACCGCCTCCAGGTCCGCCAGCAGGCCGTCGCGCTCGATGGTGGCCCGGACCCGCTCCGATCCCGGGGTGACCAGCAGGGGGGTCTTCACCCGCAGGCCCTTGTCGCGGGCCTGGCGGGCGACGTGGGCGGCGCGGGTGATGTCCTCGTACGAGGAGTTGGTGCAGGAGCCGATCAGCGACGAGGCGATCCGCAGCGGCCACCCGGCCGCCCGGGCGTCGTCCCCCATCCGCGACACCGGGTGGGCCAGGTCGGGGGTGTGGGGGCCGTTGAGGTGGGGCTCCAGGGTGTCGAGGTCGACCTCCACCACCCGGTCGAAGAAGCGCTCGGGGTCGTCGTCCACCTCGGGGTCGGCCCGGAGGTGGTCGGCGACGGCGGCGGCCCGCTCGGCGATGGCCTCCCGGCCGGTGGCCCGCAGGTAGGCGGCCATGTGGTCGTCGAAGGCGAACAGCGAGGTGGTGGCGCCCACCTCGGCGCCCATGTTGCAGACCGTCGACTTCCCGGTGGCGCTGATCGAGTCGGCGCCGGGACCGAAGTACTCGACGATGGCGCCGGTGCCGCCCCGCACGGTGAGGATCTCGGCCACCTTGAGGATGACGTCCTTGGGAGACGTCCAGCCGTTGAGGGTGCCGGTGAGGTGCACCCCCACCAGCCGCGGCCAGCGCACGCCGAACGGCATGCCGACCATGACGTCCACCGCGTCGGCCCCGCCCACCCCGATGGCCACCATGCCGAGGCCGCCGGCGTTCGGCGTGTGGGAGTCGGTGCCGATCATCATCCCGCCGGGGAAGGCGTACTGCTCGAGCACGACCTGGTGGATGATCCCCGAGCCCGGCTTCCAGAAGCCGATGCCGTACTTGGCCGACGCCGTGCGCAGGAAGTCGTAGACCTCGCGGTTGACCTCCTCGGCCACCGCCAGGTCGGTCGGCCCGTCGACCCGGGCCTGGATCAGGTGGTCGCAGTGGACGGTGGTGGGGACGTGGACGGTGGGCAGGCCGGCGGTCATGAACTGGAGGAGCGCCATCTGGGCGGTGGCGTCCTGCATGGCGACCCGGTCGGGGCACAGCTCCTCGTACGACCGCCCCCGCTCGGGCACCGCCCCGCCGGGGTCGAGCAGGTGGTTGAACAGGATCTTCTCGGCCAGGGTCAGGGGCCGCCCCCGCCGGGCGCGCGCCGCCTCCACCCGTCGCGGGAGCCGCCGGTAGACGTCGTCCACCAGCTCCAGCGGGGTGTTGGCGGCGACCGGCGCCGTCTGGCCCGGCGCCGTCATGCCGAGGCTCCGACCTTGCCCTCTCCCTGGGCCTCCATCCGCGACACCCGCCCGACGGGCACCACGTGCCACATCTGCTCGATCGTGGTCTGCCAGTCCTCCAGGAGCGACTTGGCCCGGGGCGAGCCGGTGAGCTCGAAGTGGCGCTCGACCATCCAGCGCAGCTCCTCGACGTGCTCGGCGTCGGGGCGGACGGCCTCGACCAGGGCGGCGTTGAGCCGGGCGGTCAGCCGGGCCCGGGGGTCCCACACGTAGGCCTCGCCGCCGGTCATGCCGGCGCCGATGTTGTAGCCGAAGGGGCCCAGGACCACCACGGTGCCGCCGGTCATGTACTCGCAGGCGTGGTCGCCGACGCCCTCCACGACGGCGTTGGCGCCCGAGTTGCGCACGCCGAAGCGCTCGCCCACCGAGCCGGCGATGTAGACGTCGCCGCCGGTGGCGCCGTACAGGCAGGTGTTGCCGGCCAGGACGGGGTCGCCGGCGTCGTCGTCGGGGGGGCGGATGACGATGCGCCCGCCCCCCATGCCCTTGCCCACGTAGTCGTTGGCCTCGCCCACCAGCTCGAGCTCGATGCCGTGGGTGAGGAAGGCGCCCAGGCTCTGGCCGGCCGAGCCGGTGAGGCGCACGACGGCCGTCCCCGACGGCGGCCGGCCGCCCCACTCCAGGGCGATGGCCCCGCCCAGGGCGGCGCCCACGGTGCGGTCGCGGTTGGTGATGGCGTAGGAGAGCTCCAGCTCCTCGGCGTCCCACACGGCCCGGAAGGCGTCGGCCTCCAGCCGGTCGCCGAGCGCCGAGCGCGGCCGCTGGAGCGGCACCGAGGCCACGAAGCGCCGGGGGGCGGAGCGATCGGCCGGCGGGGTGATCAGGGGGGCGAGGTCGACGGTGTCGGCCCGGGGGTCGCCCGACGCCCGCTGCCGGAGGCACTCCACCCGGCCGACGGCCTCGTCCAGGCTGCGGAAGCCGAGCCCGGCCATCAGGGCCCGGACCTCCTCGGCCACGAACATGAAGTAGGCGGCCACCCCCTCGGGCGTGCCGGTGAACTTGGCCCGCAGGTTGGGTCGCTGGGTGGCCACCCCCACCGAGCAGGTGTCGCGGTGGCAGGCCCGCAGCATGATGCAGCCCTCGGCGATCATGGCCGCCGTGCCGAAGGAGAACTCGTCGGCGCCGAGGAGGGCGGCGGTCATCACGTCCTGGCCGGTCATGAACCCGCCGTCCACCCGCAGCCGGGCCCGGCCCCGCAGCCCGTTGGCGATGAGGGCGGCCTGGGTGTCGGCCAGCCCCAGCTCCCACGGCATGCCGGCGTGCTTGATCGACGACAGGGGCGAGGCGCCGGTGCCGCCGTTGGCGCCCGAGATGTGCACCACGTCGGCCAGCGCCTTGACCACGCCGGCGGCGATGGTCCCCACCCCGTCGCCCGCCACCAGCTTCACCGACACCTCGGCGTAGCGGTTCACCTGCTTCAGGTCGAAGATGAGCTGGGCCAGGTCCTCGATCGAGTAGATGTCGTGGTGGGGCGGCGGGGAGATGAGGGTCACCCCCGGCTGGGTGTGGCGCAGGCGGGCGATCTCCTCGCTCACCTTGTGGCCCGGCAGCTGGCCGCCCTCGCCCGGCTTGGACCCCTGGGCGATCTTGATCTGCAGCTCGTCGGCGTAGGCGCAGTACTCGGGGGTGACCCCGAAGCGGCCGGAGGCGATCTGCTTGATCCTGGAGTTCTTGTCGCCCCTGGCCTGGCCCCGGGTGCGGAACCGCTCCTGGGCCTCCCCGCCCTCCCCGCAGTTGGACCGGCCGCCGATGAGGTTCATGGCCTCCGAGAGCGTCTCGTGGGCCTCGGCCGACAGGGCGCCGTGGGACATGGCGCCGGTGGAGAACCGGGTGGCGATGGCGGTGGCCGGCTCCACCTCCGCCAACGGCACCGGCGCGGTGGTGGGCACGAACTCGAGCAGGTCGCGCAGCTCGGTGACGGGCCGCTCGTTGACCAGCCGGGCGAACTGCTCGTACAGGTCGTCGCGCTCGGACCGCAGCGCCTTCTGCAGCAGGTGGGCGGCGTTCATGTTGTTGAGGGCGGTGACCACGTCGGGGTTGTGGACGTGGTACTCGCCGCCCTTCTTGAGGCTGCGGTAGTACCCCGGGCTGGGCAGGCGGGCAGCGCGCTCGGCAGGGGGCCACGGGGCCTCGCCGTGCTGGGCCAGGGCGTCGGCCCCCAGGGCATCCCAGCCGATGCCGCCGCAGGTGGCAGGGGTGCCGGCGAAGCACGTCTCGACCACGTCGGGCCCGAGGCCGACGGTCTCGAAGATCTGGGCGCCCCGGTAGGAATCGACCGTGCAGATGCCCATCTTCGACATGATCTTGAGAACGCCGTCCTCGGAGGCGGCGTGGAAGCGCTCCTGGGCCTCGGGGCTGAGCAGCTCGGAGTCCTCCGAGGAGTCGGCCTCGGCGGCCACGGTGAGCAGCGCCAGGCGGGGGCAGATGGCGTCGGCGCCGTAGCCCAGCAGGCAGGCCAGGTGGTGCACGTCGCGGGCGTCGTCGGCGACCACGACCAGGCTGGTGGCCGACCGCAGGCCCCGGGCGACCAGGCGCTGGTGGACGGCGCCGACGGCCAGCAGGCTCGGGACGGCGGCCCGGGCCCCCGACAC
>JBOGHR010000704.1:0-2074 GCA_050744905.1 Acidimicrobiales bacterium | reverse complement strand
GCCGGCGGCAGCTCCACGCTCTTGGGCGTGCCGGTCGTCCCCGAGGTGTAGAGCAGGTTGGGCCGGGGCGGGACGTTGTCGGGCGGGGCCTGCGCCGGCGCCGCGGCGAGCCAGTCCTCCCATGCGGTGACGCCGGTTCGTGCCGGGGCCCGCCACGCGACCACCTGGCCGACGCCGGCCTTGTCCGCCGCCGCCAGGCCCGCGTCGAGGTTCTCGGGGCCGACGAAGACCAGGTCCGCCCCGCTGTCGGCGAGGATGTAGGCGGCCTCGGCCGGCGCCAGGTGGAAGTTCACCGGGACGGTCGAGGTCGAGCCCAGCAAGCCGCCCAGGTGGGCCAGGGCCGTCTCCGCCGCGTTCTCGGCGTACACCGCGACGCGGCGTTCGGTCCCGAGATCGCGGGCCAGCAACGCGTTGGCGCAGCGGTTGACCACCTCGTCGACCGTCGCCCAGTCGAGCGTGCCGCGGTCGTCGTGGACGGCGGCACCTGTTCGCTTGCCCTGTGACGGCACGGTCGTGCGGCTCCCCGTAGGCCAGGATCAGAAATTGACTGATCAGTTAGTATCACCCGCCGATGGCTCCGCACAACCTCCCCGACCTGGACGCCTGGCGCAAACAGGCCCGCCTCTGGCTGGAAGGCAACGCCCCGCCGAAGGCCACGGACGACCCCGACGCCGAGGAGGAGACCTGGGGCCGGGGATCCGACTCGGTCGCCGTGTTCCACAACCTCGACGCCGACGAGGAACGGCAGCTGCTCGACGACGCCGCGGCGTGGCAGCGCCGCAAGCTCGACGCCGGCTACGGCGCCATCGACTGGCCCCACGCGCTCGGCGGGGCCGGACTGCCCCGCGACTACGCCCGGGCCTTCGCCGCCGAGGAGGCGGCGTTCGACACACCGCCGAGCACCGAGCTGGTCTCGGTGACCCTGGGGCTGATCGCACCGACGATCGCCGCCTTCGGCACACCCGCCCAGCAGGCCGAGCACATCCCGCCGCTCCTGCGCCTCGACCAGTTCGCCTGCCAGCTCTTCAGCGAGCCGGGAGCCGGGTCGGACCTGGCCAACCTGGCGTGCCGAGCCCAGCGGGACGGCGACGAGTGGATCATCGACGGCCAGAAGGTGTGGACCTCGGGCGCCCGCTTCGCCGCCTGGGGCGAGCTGATCGCCCGGACCGACCCCGCGCTGCCCAAGCACCGGGGCCAGACCGCGTTCCTCGTCCCGCTCGACGCCCCCGGCGTGGAGGTCCGGCCCATCCGCCAGATGACGGGCGGGGCGGCGTTCAACGAGGTGTTCTTCACCGGTGTCCGGGTGCCGGATCGCCTGCGCCTCGGCGCGGAGGGCGAGGGCTGGAAGGTGGCATTGACCACGCTGGGCTTCGAGCGGGGCGCCTCCGGCGGGGGCGGCGCGGGCCGGGTGGGCGGATCGTGGGCCCGGGCGCTGTCCCTGGCCCGCCATCTCGGGGTGGCCGGCGATCCGCTGGTCCGCCAGGACCTGGCACAGATGTGGATCCGCAGCAGGGTGCTGGGGCTGATCGGCCGGCGGGTCTCGTCGTCCACCGCATCCGGCCAGCCGCCGGGACCGGAGGGCTCGATCGGCAAGCTCTACTGGACGCAGAACATGACCGCGATGTCCGACGCCGTCGGCCGCATCCTGGGGGCGCGGCTCACCGCGGACAGCGGCGAGTGGGGCACCTACGCCTGGGCCGAGCACGTCCTCGGCGCACCGGGCTACCGGATCGCCGGGGGCAGCGACGAGATCCAGCGCAACCTGATCGGCGAACGGGTCCTCGGCCTGCCCGCCGAGCCGCGGGTGGACAAGGACGGGCCGTGGCGGGCCCGGTGACCGCATCGGAGATCCCGGGACGCCAGGCGGGACGCGAGCGGCACGTCCTCCCCGAGGTCGACGGCGCGCTGCACCCACCGGCCTGGCTCGCCGGCCTCGAGCACCAGCGGGCGTGGGCGGCGCAGCTCGCAGCCGAGATGACCGTGCCCCGCTGGTCGCGGCTGGCGGGCGCTCTCCCGGTCGTGGCCCGCGTCGCCGCTGTCGGGGCGGTGGGCGCCGTCGGCGGGATCGACGCCG
>JBOGHR010000703.1:0-3519 GCA_050744905.1 Acidimicrobiales bacterium | reverse complement strand
GCCCTCCGGTGGCGAGGGCGCCGGTGGCGACGGTCCCGGTGGCGACGGTCCCGGTGGCGACGACGGCGGGGCCCCGCCCGCCCGATGACCTGCTCCGACAACCCCGCCGAGCGAGCCGACGAGCTGCGCCGGCTCATCGAGCACCACGACGTCCGCTACCACCAGCTCGACGACCCGGAGGTCTCCGACGCCGACTACGACGCCCTGGTGCGCGAGCTGGCGCTGATCGAGGAGTCCCACCCCGACCTGGTCACCGCCTCGTCGCCGACCCGGCGGGTCGGTGCCGCGCCCTCCGCCCTGTTCGCCCCCGTGGCGCACCGCACGCCCATGATGTCGCTCGACAACGCCACCTCGCTGGAGGAGCTGCTGGCGTGGGGGCGGCGCATGGAGCGGTTCATCTCCGGCGACGTCGACTACGTGTGCGAGCTCAAGATCGACGGCGTCGCCGTGTCCCTGCTGTACGAGGACGGCCGCCTGGCCCGTGCCGCCACGAGGGGCGACGGCCGGGTGGGGGAGGACGTCACCGCCAACGTGGCGACCATCGCCGACGTCCCCGACCGCCTGGCCCTCGACCCGGCGCCGGCCGTGCTGGAGGTGCGGGGCGAGGTCTACATGCCCACCTCGGCCTTCGAGGAGCTCAACAAGCGCCAGGCGGCGGAGGGCGGGCGCCTGTTCGCCAACCCGCGCAACGCCGGCGCCGGCTCGCTGCGCCAGAAGGACGCCCGCGTCACGGCCTCGCGCCGCCTGGGCTTCTGGGTGTACCAGATCGGCCACGCCGAGGGCGCGCCCCGCTTCACCCGCCACGCCCAGACCCTCGACTGGCTGAGGCAGGCCGGCTTCCGGGTCAACCGCGAGATCCGGGTGCTGGGCGCCCTCGACGAGGTGCACGCGTTCTGCCGCGACTGGCAGGAGCGCCGCCACCGCGTCGACTACGACATCGACGGGGTGGTCGTGAAGGTCGACGACCTCGGCCAGCGCCGCGAGCTGGGGTCCACGGCCAAGGCCCCTCGCTGGGCCATCGCCTACAAGTTCCCGCCCGAGGAGCGGACCACCCTGCTGCGCGACATCGAGGTGTCCATCGGGCCGTCGGGGAGGGCCACGCCCTTCGCCGTGCTCGAGCCCGTCCTCGTCGGCGGCTCCACCGTGGGCGTGGCCACCCTGCACAACGAGGACCAGGTCCGGCTGAAGGACGTCCGGGTCGGTGACACCGTGATCGTGCGCAAGGCGGGCGACGTCATCCCCGAGGTGGTGGGCCCGGTCCTGTCCCTCCGCCCCGAGGGGCTCCCGGAGTGGCGCTTCGCGGCGACGTGCCCGAGCTGCGGCGGGCCGCTCGTGCGGGCCGAGGGCGCCAGCGACCACAACTGCACCAACCTCGACTGCCCGGCCCAGCGGGCCCGCCGCATCGAGCACTTCGCCTCCCGCCAGGCCATGGACATCGAAGGGCTGGGGGAGCGCACCGTCCGGCTGTTCTTCGAGCACGGCCTCGTGGGTGACGTGGCCGACCTCTACGCCGTCGACCTCGACCGGGTCCGCGCCCTGGAGGGCTTCGGCGAGCTGTCGGTGGCCAACCTGGGCCGGGCCATCGAGGCGTCGAAGTCCCGCACCCTGGCCAACCTGCTGGTCGGCCTCGCCGTCCCCCACCTGGGCGGCACCGGGTCGGCGGTGCTGGCGGCGGCCTTCGGGTCGCTCGACCGGATCATGGCCGCCTCGGCCGAGGAGCTGGCCCGGGTGGAGGGCATCGGCCCCACCATCGCCACCAGCGTCCGAGCCTTCTTCGACTCCGAGCGCAACCGGCGGGTGATCGAGCGCCTGCGGGCCGCCGGGGTCAACCTCGAGGGGCCGCTCGCCCCTGCCGTGCCCCAGACGCTCGCCGGGATGTCGGTGGTCGTCACCGGCACCCTGGAGCGGTGGTCACGGGAGGCGGCCGAGGAGGCCGTCAAGGCCCGGGGCGGCAAGGCGCCGGGCAGCGTGTCGAGGAGGACGACGGCGGTGGTGGCGGGGGAGGCCCCGGGAGCCGCCAAGCTGGCCAAGGCGGCCGAGCTGGGGGTGCCGGTGCTCGACGAGCCGGCGTTCGAGCGCCTGCTGGAGACGGGCGAGATGTGAGGGACCGTGGGCCCGTGGAGCGCCGGCGGCCGGGGCGCGCCGACGGCGTCCCGTCCGCACTACGAGACGTTGAAGCACCACCGGTAGCTGCCGGGCTCGGCGTCCACGTCCGTCACCTGCCGGAACGTGACCACGGCGCACGCCCGCCCCGGCGGGAGCTCGTCGATCTCCCGGCCCGGCCCGGGGGTGAATGAGTACCGGTTGAGCCCCACCAGGACGTCGAGCTGGTCGTCGGGGATGGGCGTGCCGTTGACCGCCAGCGTGCCCCGGTAGGCGGGCTCGAGCTCGACGAAGATCTCGGTCTGGCGCAGCTGGAGCGAGGCCGGCTCGGGCGACACGGTGCGCACCGCCGCCGGCCGCAGCTTGGGGTTGGGCGAGTCGTCGTGGAGGATGAAGGCCAGGTAGATGCCGGCGAAGGACAAGGCGAGCAGCACCGACGACACCACCCGGCGGCGGGTGAACAGGCGGTCGGCGCGTCGGGTGGCGATCACCCCACCATTGTTGCCGGGCGGCGCCCGTCCCACGGGGCGGGCGGCGGCGGGCGACGGTCCACGGCTGGGCCGGCCGCGCCCGCTAGCCTCGTCGGGTGGCCACGTCCAGCATGGCCGACCACGTCGGTCGCGTCCTCGGCGGGCGCTACCGCCTGCTGACGCCGATCGGCACGGGGGCGTCGGCCCAGGTGTTCCTGGCCGAGGACACCAGCCTGCGCCGCCAGGTGGCCGTCAAGGTCCTCCACCCCGCCCTGGCCGAGGACGAGTCGTTCCTCAAGCGCTTCCGGGCCGAGGCCCAGCAGGCCGCCGCCCTCAACCACCCGCACGTCATGCGGGTGTTCGACTGGGGCGAGTCGGAGGACGGGCCCTTCCTCGTGCTCGAGCACCTGGCCGGCGGCAGCTTGCGCGACGTGCTCGACGCCGGGCACCGGCTGTCGCCCTCGCAGGCCCTCCTCGTCGGCTTGGAGGCGGCCCGGGCGCTGGACTACGCCCACCGCCGGGGCCTGGTGCACCGCGACGTGAAGCCGGCCAACCTGGTGTTCGACGAGGAGGGCCGGCTGTGCATCGCCGACTTCGGCCTGGCCCGGGCGCTGGCCGAGGCGGCCTGGACCGAGCCGGCCGGCGCCATCCTGGGCACCGCCCGCTACGCCTCGCCCGAGCAGGCCCAGGGCCTGTCGGTGGACGGCCGGGCCGACGTCTACTCCCTGGCCCTGGTGCTCGTCGAGGCGGTCACCGGCCGGGTGCCGTTCTCGGCCGACACCACCATCGCCACCCTCATGGCCCGGGTCAACGCCCAGATGCAGGCGCCCGAGGAGGTCGGCCCCCTCCGGCCCGTGCTGGAGCAGGCCACCCGCCCCGACCCCGCCGAGCGCCTCGACGCCCGCCGGCTGGTGGTCGCCCTGGAGGCGGCGGCGCGCGACCTGCC
>JBOGHR010000702.1:0-1878 GCA_050744905.1 Acidimicrobiales bacterium | reverse complement strand
CCCCGGCGCCGGCCAGCAGCAGGGCGGTGGGCGAGGTGGCGGCCCGGGCCACGGCCGGGGTGCGGGCCCGCTCCGGGAGGCGCTCGAGCATCAGAAGTTGCTGACCACCGCCGCGAACACGTTGGCGATGGTGGCCGGGTCGCTGGCGTCGTAGGCCTTGGCGTCGGTGGCCTCCGCCATGCGCTCCAGCACCCCGAGGTCGGCGCCCTCCCCGTAGGCGATGGGGAACAGGCGCACGGGGCTGGTGGCCTGGCCCTCGCCGCCCTCCCGCAGCGCGGCCAGCGTGCCGTCGAGGTCGCTGTTGCGGTCGTCCTCGTTGCGCCCGTCGGTGAGCAGGAGCACGGCGTTGATGCGCGCCGGGTCGTAGGCCTGGCGCAGCTCGCGGTGCGAGTCGCGGGCCACGGTGTACAGCGGCGTGCCGTTGGTCGGCACCAGGTTGCGGATCCGGCTGCGGATGGCCTCCCGGTTGGCGCCGATGGGCCCCATGGGGACGAGGTCGGCGTAGTCGGGGTGCTCGGGGGGGCCGATCCCGGTGGAGAAGATGCGCAGGCCCACCTCGTCCTCGTCCTTGAACTGGGCCACGGCGTCGATGGCGGCGTCCTTGGCCAGGTCGAGCTTGGTGCGGTCGGCCACCGGGTCGCCCATGGAGCCCGACACGTCGAGCACCACGAGCACCCGGGCCGCCTTGCGGTGCTGCTCCCACTTGTCGATCACGGCGGCCAGCACCGCCGGCTCGGGCACCCGCAGCTCGGTCTGGGGCTGGTCGGGGTCGACGCCGTTGGCGCGCTCGATGGGCGGGCTCACGGCCACGTCGGGGTTGCCGGGCCGGAAGCCGAACTCCAGGACGCGGCGCTGGTTGCCCGGCCGCTGGACGAAGCGCTCGAAGGCCGCCGCCCCCTCCCGCTCCTCGTCGCTCACCCACGGGGCGTCGAGGACGTACAGCGGGTTGTCGGAGAACAGCGTGCCCTCCTCGGGGTAGACGGCGACCAGGGGGACCCGGGGCGGGCGGGGCACCTCGCCGGGGTCGGTGATCCCGTCGGGGTTGCCGCGGTTGTAGTCGATGACGGACTTCTCCTCGACGGCGACGGCGGACACGTAGGTGAGCGACGTCCCCCGGGCGTCGTTGCGGAACCAGTTGTTGAGGAAGGTCATCGTGATGTCGCCGTAGTGCACGACGGCCGACTCCACGGCCCGGCTGTAGGCCTCCACGTCGGGGTCGTCGAGGTCCTCCAGCGTCAGGTCGGCCTGCTTGCCGGTGGCCGCGTAGTACTGGGCGATGGTGGCCGACAGGGCGCTGGTGGAGAAGTTGGGGTTGGTCTTGCCGAACTTGAACCGGCCCCACTCGGGATGGCCCCTGGCCGCCCACCCGGCCGGGTCCTGGGACAGGGCGATGAGGTCGCCGTAGCCCACGGGCGTCTCCGGGTGGCCCAGGGCCTCGGCCATGGGCTGGGGCATGGCGATGACCAGGGGCGTGAGCATGAACGGCCGGGCGTCGCCGGGCGCCATGGCGGGCTGGCCGGCCTGGCTCAGGCGGTGGTTGAGCACCGCCCCCCACGAGGTGGCGGCCGGCGACCAGATCACGGGCCGGGGCCCCTCGACAGCCTCGTCCCGCCAGCCGGCGGCCAGCACGGTGGCCGCCGTCCCCGACGACTTGGGCCCGACCCGCACGAACGTGCACCGGCCGCCCTCCCGGGCGTCGTCGGACCGGTTGAAGTCGCCGGCCAGGCGGGTGAGCAGCTCCACCTTCTCGGGCGACACGGCGGCGTCGACGGCGGTGCACCCGCTGGGCACGTCGTCGGGGCCGCCGGCCGAGCCGTCGCCGTCGCCGTTGCACGCCTGGGCGGCGGCGGCCACGGCCAGGACGGCGAGGGCGAGGAC
>JBOGHR010000701.1:0-1514 GCA_050744905.1 Acidimicrobiales bacterium | reverse complement strand
CGAGCCCTGGGCCGCCATGGAGGCGGCGTGGCGCGCCGCCACGCCGTCGAGGCCGCCGTGCTCGGCCAGCGGGGCCAGCCCGGCCTGGGCGCGGGCGCTGCGGACCACCGAGTACGCCGGGCCGGCGGTGGCCACCGTCGGGAGCACGGGACCGCCGGCCACGAGGGCGGCCACCACGCCGACGGCCGCTCGGCGGGAGGTGGCGGCTCGTCGGCAATCCCGGCCTGTCCACATCGGCGAGCCTGACTCCCCTCTTCGGTGACGCGGAGGCCCGCTCGGAGGGGCGCGCGGCTACCAGCCGCGCTCCGGTCCCGCCTGACGAGTGCTCCCTTTCCGGCGCCGAACCCTAGTCGGGCGCGCCGCGAAAGGTAAAGAGGAAGACGAATGCTCCGACAAGGGCCAAAGCCCTGCCGAGGCCGACCGCCGAGCCGTCCGGCGCCGGGCATCGCCCTCCTATCATCGGGCCATCGCCGACCTGTACTCGCCGGACCCCGCGGAGCGACAGGAGGCGGCCCGGGGCCTCGGGCGGCTGGCCCGCCGCTCGCTCCGGCGCCGGGCGGATGGCTGGCCGGACCACTCGCCGGGAGCGATCAACGCCTGGCTGCTCCTGGTCACCACCAAGGCCCCCACCTGGCGCGACCCGCTGCTCCTGTGGCCGCCCGACGCTGCCGCCCTGGGCGAGCCCCACCACGGCTTCTTCTACCCCGACCCGCTCGGCTTCTGGGCCGAGGTGCGCCGGTGGGCCACCGTCCTCGTCGGGGCCGGCCGGCCCGGGTCCTCGGCCGCCGACGCCCTGGCCGTCACCTCGCTCCTGCACGTGGGCGACGACCAGGGCCGGCTGGCCTGGGGCCGGGCGTTGATGCGGCCCCGGGTGGTGCTGTTCCTCGACGACCCGTCGTGGCAGGCGGCCGGCATGGTCGTGCGCCGCCGGCACCACCACGTGCCCGACCCCCATCGCCCCCACCAGGCCTACGAGGGGTTCTGGGGCACCGCCGACGACGGGACGGTCGTCGGCAAGTCGCCCCAGCACCCGGCCATGCACAACCTGTACCGGGCCGGCGACATGGAGGCCTTCCTCGCCTCCGTGCCCCTGTAGGTTCCGCCGGCGGTCGCTGCAGCGGCGGCCCCGCCCCTCCCGCTGACTCCTGGCCACAAAGGTTCGCCGCGTTCGCAGCGGCAAGGTCCCGTGGCCGCACTCGCCGCCGCAGGCGGCCTCTGCGGCTGCGGACACCGAGAAGGGACAGGGCGGAGGCGGCGCCAGCTCCGCTCGCCCGCCGGAGCACGATCCTGCTCGACCGAATGGAGTGAGCGAAGCGAACGAACGAGGTCGAAGATCCAGCGCCCTACGGCGTGCGCTTGCGCGCCGGCGCCTTCTTGGCGGCCGCCTTCTTGGCCGCCGGCGGCGCCTTGGCCGCCTTGGCGGCGCTCAAGGCGGCGTTCGACCACGGATGCGCCAACCCGGTGCTCCCGCCGACCACCACGACTACGACCACGACGACCACCTCCACCACCCC
>JBOGHR010000700.1:0-9951 GCA_050744905.1 Acidimicrobiales bacterium | reverse complement strand
CCCTGGGCCTGCCGGCGCCCCGGTGGGAGCCGCCCCAGGGCGAGGCCCTCGACGGCAAGTGGATCACCTGGAGCTGAGCGGCGTGCCCTCGACGCCGGCCTCGTCGAGTGATCGGTTGGGCCGGCCGTAGTGGGGCGGCCACGGCAGGCCGGCCGCCGCCCCCACAACAGCCTGGCCGAGCCGACGACCACGGTGGGTCCTCGTCGCCCAGGGACTCCGTCGTCGTGGCCGCCGGGCGGCCGGCGACGTGGCGGTGGCGCCATCGGCGTCGAGCGTCAGCGTCCGATGCCCCGGCTCAGCGGTTGATGACCGCCTGGACCTCCTCGACGGGGAAGTCCTCGATGACTCCTTCGGTCTCCAGGCCGTCCAGCTCCCCCGACTCCGCTCCCAGGATCCACCGGCCCGTCCAGCGCTGGATGACCCGCACGTCGTAGTGGCCGACGTGGATCCAGTAGTGGGTGATGGTGCCGTGGGGCCAGGGTCCGCCGGGGTGGTCGAACGGCCCCGACAGCGACGACCCGTCGTCCCAGTCCACCCAGTGCTGGGCGGTGGCCTCGATGGTGAGCACACCGGCGGGGGTGGGGTGCTCGAAGCTGGCGGTGGGCACGGTGCCGGCCTCCAGGTAGGCCAGCTTGCCGGCCAGCATGTACCCCGGGGCGATGCGGGGCGAGGGCTTGGGCAGCAGGTCCTCGCCCACCACCCGCCAGAACTCGGCGGCGCGGGCGGCCGGCGGGGTGGACTCGGGTAGCGGCGTGTTCGGGCAGAGGGGGAACGACGCGGCGGTGAGGCGCCAGAGGAGGTCCTCCCGGTCCTCTGCGATGGACGCATGGAGCGCACTCGGGTAGGCGCGACGGACGGTGCGAACACAGCGCGAGCCGTCGGGCTGGACCACGACGGTCGGCACGGTTGCGTAATACAGCTCGGGCACCACCGGGCTGCGCCGACGAGCCGAACTTCGACGCTTCGGCTCCGCCGCCTTCCGAGTTGCGCTGGCGCCCTGCACCTCATGGTCGATCGCCCCGGAAGGGTTCACCGACTCCAGCGGCCTTTCACCGGCGACCGCATTCCTCGAGGAGTTGACCTCGATCTCCAAGTTGGTCGTCGCAGGGCCCTGCGCACGTGCGCCAGGCGCTCCCGACGCGAGCACGATAACGACGGAAGCGGCGGTCCAGAACCAGCCCTTCATCCTGCTGGGCAGGGGTTCGAGGGCTCGGCTCCGTCGCGTCGAAATCCTTCGATGAGGACCATCCACGCCGTCCGGTTCACGCCCCGCACGTCGTTCGTGGGGTCGAGGGGTTGGAGTGCGACGTACTCCACCCGGTCAGGTCCCGGGTCGAAGTTGACTGCCGAGTAGTCCCGTTTCACGGCGAGCCAGACGCAGGTCGGCGAGGCCGCGATGATCCGCTCGATCGTCGTGACGCGGTTCCCGGGCGAGGGGCGGATGCCCTTGAGCTCGAGATCCTCGGCGAGGCTGTCATACCAACGCCCGATCTGCCTTGTTGTCTCCTCGTCGCCGTAGATGGCGTTCAAGTAGTCGGCCGCCGCTGGCGTGACGTTCTTGGCCTCCACGATCATCCTGGTGGCCTCGCTGTCGACCTCGTCGAGGGCGGCCAGCACGGCGGTCAGGTAGCGCTCGTCGATGACCTCGGGGATGACCGAGACGTCGACGGGGGCGGTGGTCGGCGTGGTGGGCGGGGCGGTGGGGACGGTGGCCTCGGGGGGCGCGCCGGCGCTCTGCGTGCACCCGGCCACCACCAGGGCGACCACGACGACTCCAGCCATGCCGCGCACCAAACCGGCAACATATCGTTGCCTTTCATGTCGCGCAAGAGGCACGCCGGCTCAGTCGGGGACGGTGAGCACCTCGGGGCCGTCGTCGGTGATGGCGATGGTGTGCTCGGCGTGGGCCGACAGGCTGCCGTCGGCGGTGACCACGCTCCAGCCGTCCTCCAGCACCCGGGTGCCCGGGCCGCCCACGTTGACCATGGGCTCGACGGCGAACACCATGCCCACCCGCAGGCGGGGCCCCTTGCCCGGTGGCCCGTAGTTGGGCACCTGGGGCTCCTCGTGCATGGCCGTGCCGATGGCGTGGCCCACGTACTCACGCACCACCGAGTAGCCGCCCCCCTCGGCCACCGTCTGCACGGCGTGGCCGATGTCGGTCAGCCGGTTGCCGTCCACCATGGCGGCGATGCCGGCCCGCAGGCTCTCCTCGGTGGTGGCGATGAGCTTGAGGGCGGCGGGGTCGACGTCGCCGATCGGCATGGTGAAGGCGGCGTCGGCGTGGTAGCCCTCGACGATGGCGCCGCAGTCGACGGAGACGATGTCCCCCTCCTCGAGGCGGTAGTCGCCGGGGATGCCGTGCACGATCATGTCGTTGGGCGACGTGCAGATGACGGCCGGGAAGCCGTGGTAGTTGAGGAAGTTGGAGCGGGCGCCGCGGCGCTCCAGCACCTCCCGGGCCACCCGGTCGAGGGCGGCGGTGGTGACGCCGGGGCGGGCGGCCTGGCGGGTGCGCTCGTGCATCTCGGCCACCACCCGGCCGGCGCGGCGCATCTTGGCGATCTCCTCCCGGTTGCGCTTCACGCCGCCGCACCCCCCAGGCGGCCGTCGATGGCCCGCACCAGCCGCCCGGTGACCACGTCGGGCGGCCCCAGCCCGTCCACCGCCACCAGCCTGTCGTGCCGCAGGTACCAGGCCACCAGGGGCTCGGTCTCCTGCTCGTAGAGCCGCAGGCGGCGGGCGATGACCTCCTCCCGGTCGTCCTCCCGCTGGACGACCTCGCCGCCGCACCGGTCGCAGACCCAGTCGACGGCCGGCGGGCTGTCGACGCTGTAGTTGGCCCCGCAGTCCTGGCACACCCGGCGGGCGGCCAGGCGGCGCAGGACCACCTCGGTGGGGACCTGGAGGTCGACGGCCAGGTCCAGCCCCTGAGGCGCCAGGAGGTCGAGGAGGGCCTCGGCCTGGGTCGTGGTGCGGGGGAACCCGTCGAGGATGAACCCCTTGTCCTTGGTGCCGTCGGCGGTCAGGCGGTGGGCCATGACGTCGATCACCGCGTCGTCGGGGACCAGCTCGCCCGCCTTCATGAACTTGTTGAGGCGCTGCCCCGCCTCCGAGCCGGACTTGAGCTCGGCCCGGAACATCTCCCCGCTGGAGATGTGGGGAATGGCGTAGTGACGGCTCAGGCGCATGCACTGCGTGCCCTTGCCGGCGCCCTGCTTGCCGAGGATCACGAGCCTGGGGCCGGACTGGGGCACTTACTTCAGGAAGCCCTCATAGTTCCGCATCATCAGCTGGCTGTCGATCTGCTTCATCGTCTCCAGGGCGACGCCGGCGGCGATGAGCAGCGTCGTGCCGGCGAAGGGGTAGTTGTTGATGCCCCACCAGGCGAGGAAGAGGGACGGCAGCAGGGCGATGAAGGCCAGGAACAGCGACCCCGGCAGGGTGATCCGGTTGAGGATGCCGGCCAGGTGGCGCTCGGTGGGGAGGCCGGGCCGGATGCCGGGGATGTAGCCGCCCTGCTTGCGGATGACGTCGGCCTGCTTGTGCGGGTCGAAGGCGATGGCGGTGTAGAAGTAGGCGAAGGCGACGATCAGGATGCCGTACAGGAGGATGTACACGATGCTGTCCGGCTGGGTCAGGCTGTCGTTGATCCAGCGCTGGACGCCCACCCAGGGCACCACGTTCGACAGCAGCACCGGGAAGTAGAGGACCGAGCTGGCGAAGATGATCGGGATGACGCCCGACTGGTTCACCTTGAGGGGGATGTAGGTGCTCTGGCCGCCGTACATCTTGCGGCCCACCACCCGCTTGGCGAACTGCACCGGGATGCGGCGCTGCCCCTGCTCGATGAACACGATGGCGGCCAGGAGGGCCAGGGTGAGGGCGAGGATGATCGCGAACTTGACGTCGCCGCCCTCGGCCCGCACGGCGGCGCCGCCGGCCGGCATGCCCGACACCACGTTGGCGAAGATGATGATCGACATCCCCTGGCCGATGCCCCGCTGGGTGATGAGCTCGCCCAGCCACATGACGAACGCGGTGCCGGCGGTCATCGACAGGACGACGAGGAGCACCCGGGGGACGGTGAACCGGGGGATCAGGTCCAGGTCGCCGCTCACGTTGAAGCCCTGGCCGCCGTTGTGGAACACGAACGCCAGGCCGGTGGACTGCATGATGGCCAGGGCGATGGTGAGGTAGCGGGTCGTCTGGGTGATCTTCTTCTGGCCGACCGCGCCCTCGTTGCGCCACTGCTCGAGCTTGGGGATCACCACCCCCAGCAGCTGCACGATGATCGAGCTGGTGATGTAGGGCATGATGCCCAGCCCGAACACGGCGAAGCGGGTGAGCGCCCCGCCCGAGAACAGGTTGAGGAAGCCGAGCACGCCGCCCGCCTCGGCCGACTCCTGGAGGCGCTGGACGGCGTCGAAGTCGATCCCGGGCACCGGCACGTGCGAACCCAGCCGGTACAGCACGATGATGAACAGCGTGAACATGATCTTGTTCCGGAGGTCCGTGACCTTGAACATGTTCTTGAGGCTTCCGAGCAATGCCGTTGCTCCTGCGCTGGCGGGGTGCGGCCCCGGGGACTAGCGGTTGGTGAGGGCGTTGCCTCGGGCGGGCGGGCGCCCGTGGCCGAAGGGGGGCGGGATGACCTCCACGCTACCCCCCGCCCCGGTGATCGCCTCCTCGGCCGAGCGGGAGAAGGCGTGGGCGCGGACCCGCACGGCGCGGCGCAGCTCGCCCCGGCCCAGCACCTTGACCAGCCCCGACTTGTGCACCAGGCCGGCCGCCCGGAGGGTGTCGGGGTTGACGTCGTCGCCCTCGAAGCTCTCCAGGGCGTCGAGGTTGACCACCGTGTACTCGACGCGGAAGGGGTTGGTGAAGCCCTTCAGCTTGGGGATGCGCTGCTTGAGCGGCAGCTGGCCGCCCTCGAAGCCGGGGCGCACCTGCCCCCGGGCGCCCTGGCCCTTGGTGCCCCGCCCGGCGGTCTTTCCGCCCTTGCCGGCGGTGCCCCGCCCGACGCGCCGGCGGGGGGAGGTGGACCCGGCGGGTGGCTTCAGCTCGTGGGGCTTCACGACTCCTCCTCGACTTCGGTGACCCGGACCAGGTGGGGGACGCGGGCGATCATGCCCCGGATCTCGGGGCGGTCGGGCAGCGTGTTTGACCGGCCCACGCCCCGCAGGCCGAGGGCCCGCAGGGTGCCCCGGTGCTTGGGCTTGGTGCCGATGGCGGAGCGGACCTGGGTGACCTGGAGGCGGCCCACCGCTACGCCACCTCCTCCGGAACGTGGGCGCCGCGGCGGGTCTCCCGGTAGGCGCGCAGCACCCCGGCGGGGGCGACCTCCTCGGGGGACAGGCCCCGCCGGCGGGCCACGTCCTCGGGCGACTTCAGGGCCTTGAGCCCGGCGATGGTGGCGTGGGCCACGTTGATGGCGTTGGACGAGCCCAGCGACTTGGCCAGCACGTCGTGGATGCCGGCCGCCTCCAGGATGATGCGGGCCGCCCCGCCGGCGATGACGCCGGTGCCGGGGGCGGCGGGCTTGAGCAGCACCCGGCCGGCGCCCGCCTCGCCGATGACGGGGTGGACGATGGTGGAGCCGGCCAGCGGGACGGTGAACACGTTCTTGCGGGCGTCGTCGGCCGCCTTCTGCATGGCGAGGGCGACCTCCTTGGCCTTGCCGTAGCCGAGGCCGACCCTCCCGCTCCCGTCGCCGACGACCATGAGCGCGGCGAAGGAGAACCGCCGACCGCCCTTGACCACCTTGGCGACCCGGTTGGGCCGGCCGATGGGCCGCTCCTCGAATTGCGATTCAGCCATGAGTGCCTTTCCGAACCTAGAGCTCGAGCCCCGCCTGGCGGGCGGCGTCGGCCACGGCCGCGACCCGGCCGTGGTAGAGGAAACCCCCGCGGTCGAACACCACGCGGCTGATGCCGGCCTCCCGGGCCCGCTCGGCCACCAGCCGGCCCACCGCGGCGGCCGCCGCCTTGTTGCCGGTGGCGCCCGAGCGCAGGGACGGCTCGACGGTGGACGCCGCGGCCAGGGTGCGGCCGGTCGTGTCGTCGATGACCTGGGCGACCATGTGCCGGGCCGACCGGAACACGGCCAGCCGGGGACGCTCGGCGGTGCCGGACACCTTGCGGCGCACCCGCCGGTGGCGGGTGCGGCGCAGCTCGTGCTGGCGGCTGGCGCTCACTTCGCCGCCTTCCCGGCCTTGCGTTGCACGACCTCGCCGGCGTAGCGCACGCCCTTGCCCTTGTAAGGCTCGGGCTTGCGGATCTTGCGGATGTTCGCTGCCACCTGTCCCACCAGCTCCTTGTCGATCCCCTTGACGGTGACGCGGGTGGGCATCGGGACCTCGAAGGTGATCCCCGGGGGGGCGGCCACGGGGACGAGGTGGCTGAAGCCCAGGGCCAGCTCGATGGCCTCCGGGCCCTTGAGGGTGGCCCGGTAGCCCACGCCGACGATCTCCAGGTTCTTCTTGAACCCGGTGGTGACCCCGGTGACCATGTTGGCCACCAGCGAGCGGGTGAGGCCGTGCAGGGCCCGGTTGTGGCGCTGGTCGTCGGGCCGCTCGACCACCAGGGCGCCGTCGTCCTGGCGCACGGTGATGCTCCCCGGCAGCTCGCGCTCGAGGGTGCCCTGGGGCCCGGTGACGCTGACGCGCCGGTCGGCCACGGACACGCTCACGCCCGCCGGCAGCGGGATCGGGGACTTTCCGACTCTCGACATCTCAGCTCCCTACCAGACGTAACAGAGGATCTCGCCGCCCATCCGCCGCTGGCGGGCCTCCCGGTCGGTCATGAGGCCCTGGCTGGTGGACAGCACGGCCACGCCCAGCCCGCCGAGGACCCGGGGCAGGCGGTCGGCCTTGGTGTAGACCCGCAGCCCGGGCTTGGAGATGCGGCGGATGCCCGAGATGGTGCGGGACCGGTCGGGCGCGTACTTCATGGTGACCTCCAGCACGCGGCCGGGGCGGCCGGGGTCGTCGTGGACGGTGAAGCCGGCGATGTAGCCCTCGCGCTGGAGGATGGCGGCCAGCGCCTCCTTCACCTTCGACGACGGCATGCGGACGGTGTCGTGCATGGCGGTGTTGGCGTTGCGGATGCGCGTGAGCATGTCGGCCAGGGGGTCGGTCATCGTCATCGGCGCACCTCCCTCACCAGCTGGCCTTGGTGACGCCGGGCAGCTCCCCGGCATGGGCCAGCTCACGCAGGCAGATCCGGCACAGGCCGAACTTGCGGAACACCGCACGCGGGCGCCCGCACCGCTGGCACCGCGTGTAGCCGCGCACCTTGAACTTCGGCTTGTGCCGCTGCTTCTCGATCAGAGCTTTCTTCGCCACTATCGATCCTGATCCTCACGCTTGAACGGGAACCCGAACGCGGCGAGGAGGGCCCGGCCCTCGTCGTCGGTGCGGGCGGAGGTGACCACGGTGATGTCCATGCCGCGGGGCGCGTCGACCTTGTCGTAGTCGATCTCCGGGAAGATGAGCTGCTCGGTCACCCCGAAGGTGTAGTTGCCCCAACCGTCGAAGGAGTTGGCGGGCAGGCCCCGGAAGTCGCGGATGCGGGGGATGGCCAGGCTGATGAGCCGGTCGAGGAACTCCCACATCCGGTCTCCCCGGAGGGTGACCTTGGCGCCGATGGGGTTGCCCTCGCGGAGCTTGAAGGCGGCGATCGACCGCTTGGCCTTTGTGACGAGCGGCTTCTGGCCGGTGATGATGGTCAGGTCCCGCACGGCGCCCTCGATGAGCGACTGCTGCTGGGTGGCCTTGCCCACCCCCATGTTGATGACGACCTTCTCGAAGCGGGGGACCTCCATCACGTTGCCGAGGCCGAGGGACTCCTTCAGCTCGGCCCGGACGCGCTCGTTGTACCGCTGCTTGAGGCGGGGGGCGGTGCGGGGCTGCACGGTGGCGGTCACAGGTCGCCCCCGCACTTGCGGCAGATGCGGACCTTGCGACGGCCGCCGGCGCCCTCCTCGAACCGGTAGCCCACGCGGGTGGGGCCGTCGGTCGGGCACAGGATGGCCACGGCCGACGCGTGCATCGGCATGTCCTTGTCGATGATGCCGCCCTGCATGGTGGCCTTCGTCGCCCGCTGGTGGCGCTTGGCCACGTTGACCCCGTCGACGATGACCTTGTCCTGGTCGGGCAGGACGCGCATGATCTCGCCCTCCTTGCCCCGGTCCTTGCCCGAGCGCACCCGCACCCGGTCGCCCTTCTTCAGCTTCATGACAACCTCCAACCATCTGCGGCCGGCCACCGGACGCCGCCGCAGGCGGCCTCGGTGGCTGGACGCCCCGCCGGCGCCAGCCGGCGGAAGGGACTGAGCGCGGAGGACGGCCGGCTCGGCCGGCCGGCCGGAGCACCGACGAGCTCGCCGAGCAACCTCCGGTTGCGACGGCGAAACATCACAGCACCTCTGGTGCCAGGGAGATGATCCGCATGAACTTCTTGTCGCGCAGCTCGCGGCCCACGGGGCCGAAGATGCGGGTGCCCCGCGGCTGCTGCTGCTCGTTGATGAGGACGGCGGCGTTCTCGTCGAAGCGGATGTAGCTGCCGTCCGGCCGGCGCTTCTCCTTCTTGGTGCGGACGACGACGCACCTCACGACGTCGCCCTTCTTCACCGCCGCACCCGGGATGGCGTCCTTCACCGTGGCCACGAACACGTCGCCGATCGACGCGTACCGGCGCTTGGAGCCGCCCAGCACCTTGATGCAGAGCACCTCCTTGGCGCCGGAGTTGTCGGCGACCCGCAGCCTGGTCTCCTGCTGGATCATCGGGCCCGCTCCAGGACCTCGACGATGCGCCAGCGCTTGAGCCTCGACAGCGGCCGGGTCTCCTGCACCCGTACCCGATCGCCCACCTTCACGTCGTTCGCCTCGTCGTGGGCATAAAGCCGCTTGGTGCGCTGCACGGTCTTGGCGTAGCGAGGATGGCGGACCCGGTCGATCACGGCGACGACCGCCGTCTTGTCCATGGCGCTCGACACCACGGTGCCCTCGCGCTGCTTGCGCCGGCCCCGGGCCGGGGCCGACGGGACGGCGCCGTCGGTGGGCGGCGCCGGGGCGGGTTCGGGGGTGGCGTCAGCCACGGGTTGCCTCCTGGGTCGGGGCCTCGGCCGCCTCGGCGGCGGCGATCTCCTGCTCGCGCAGGATGGTGTTCATACGGGCCACGTCCTTGCGGAGCTGGCCCACCCGGGCCGAGTTGTCGAGCTGGCCGGTGACCAGCTGGAAGCGGAGGTTGAACAGCTCCTGCTTGGCCTCGGCCAGGCGGGACTCCAGCTCCGAGGCCTCGAGGTCGCGCAGCTCGGCGGTGCGCCGGTTGGCCATCAGACCTCCACCGCCTGGTCGTTGCGGACCACGAAGCGGGCCTTGATGGGCAGCTTCTGGATGGCCCGCTCCATGGCGGCCCGGGCCAGGTCGGGGGTCACGCCGGCCAGCTCGAACATGATGCGGCCGGGTTTCACCACGGCCACCCAGTGCTCGGGGTTGCCCTTGCCCGAACCCATGCGGGTCTCGGCCGGCTTGGCCGTCACCGGCTTGTCGGGGAAGATGCGGATCCAGACCTTGCCGCCCCGCTTGACGTGGCGGGTCATGGCGATGCGGGCGGCCTCGATCTGGCGGGCGGTGATCCACCCGGGCTCCAGGGCCTGCACGCCGTAGTCGCCGAAGGTGACGACGGTGCCGCCCTTGGCCTTCCCGGTCAGGCGGCCCCGCTGCTGCTTGCGGTGCCGGACCTTGCGCGGCATCAGCATCAGTCGGTCTCCTTGCGGAAGTGGGGAGCCTCGTGGTGCTCGCGGGTGCGGCGCTCGATCTCCTCCTCCTCGGCGAGCAGGCGCTCGATGTCCGGGTCGACCTCGGGGAGGATGGGCTTGGCCTCGGCCGTGTCGGGGGCCTCCGGCTCCTCGGCGGGCGGGACGGCGCCCGGCTCGCCCAGCTCGGGCC
>JBOGHR010000699.1:0-1865 GCA_050744905.1 Acidimicrobiales bacterium | reverse complement strand
GCGCCATCCCCTCCGGCTTCATTGTCCGACGGTCAGGATCCGGGCCCTCAAGAGGCTGCGCCGTTAGGGCCACCCCGCAAGCGGGGACCCCGACCCTAACGACGTTCCTCTTGACCGCCCTGGTCGGCGCCGCCGGGCACAAGGCGGCCGGCCCGGCGGATGACGGGGCCGCTTCGATGCTGCCCCTACATCCCCCCGCCGGACAAGGCGGTCCGAGTTCGCACGATGCCGCGGCATCGCGGTCCACCCTCGGCCGATCGGCCTCCGCGACCCCCGGAAACAACAGGAGACCCAAAGACTGGAGGTCGGGCCGGGAGAGTGCCTCGTCAGCGTTCTCCTCGACGACCCAGCGCACGCCGAGCACGTGACGATCGGCTCACGCCAGAAGGGGCTGCCCGGCCCCGCCTGGGTCAGGCCACCGAGCGCTGATCTGTACGCACGGCGGACGAGCGCACCGCGGGCACACTGTGCGGCCCTCCTGCCTGCGCCGGGGAGGGGCGCCGAATGTCTCGGCTCCTACGAGGGTGAGCGCGGCCGCGACCGCCCGCCCCGGCGAGCTCGACGACCTACTGACAAACGACGCCGTCAGCGATCCAAGTATCGAGCGGCTGGTGTCCCGGGAGGGTTGTGAACGCCCCGCTCGGCATCCGGATTCGGAACGCACACCTCACCCTCCAAGCCGTCCGGGTCACGAAAGAAGACGCTGAGGACCGGGCCGAAGTCCGTCACGAAGCCATCGCTGGAGCCTGACTGGATGAGGCGGTCACGGATGACGTCGAAGGCCTGGACAGAGGCCGCCTGCAGCCCGAGGTGGTCGATCCGGCCCCGTCCGAACATCGGCGTCTGGCGCTGCGCCTCGGTGTTCCCCTTCACCTCGAACACGTTGAGCTCTGCGCTTGGGCCGATGTCGATGAACGTGAGGACGGCACCCTCACCCGCCTGCATCTGCCCGCTGGCCGTGGCGTCGAACACCTCCTCGTAGAAGCGGACCAACCGGGCCGCATCGTTCGTGAGGATGGCCACATGGTTCACGCCGTCGAGAAGCATGCGCGCAGCGTACGACGGTGCATCCTGGTGGGATGGCTGATCTCGCCGGACTTCAGCTCGCTGCGCTGAGCGTCACGGTGCTCGACGCGGCCCGCACCACGGAAACCGGACTCTCATGTGGTGCAGATGTGGTGCAGCCGCTGCGAAGCGAGAATCGCTCTCGCTCCGCAACGCTCTGACCTGCACCTTTGTGGTCGGGCTGGGGAGATTTGAACTCCCGACCTCTTGACCCCCAGTCAAGCGCGCTAACCAAGCTGCGCCACAGCCCGTGGAGGGACAGCCTAGCCGGTCAGACCCGGGCGACGACCCAGGCGACGCCCTGCACGGCCCGCCAACCCAGGTACACCACGGTGGCCGCCAGCAGCAGCTTGAAGTGCCAGGGGACGGGGGGGAGCTCGTCCTCGTCGGGCCCGCCGACGGCGTCGCCGCACCTCGGGCACGCCCCTGCCTCGCCGAGGCTGGTCGGCGTGACGAAGCGGTCGCACTCCTCGCACCACGGCACGGTGCCGCCCAGTCTAGGGTCCCGCGCCCGGCCACCGGGGCCCGGCCGCCGCCACCCGGCTGGGCACGGCGTGGCCCACCACCGACGCCACCAGGCGGCTGGCCTCCAGCAGGGCGTCGAGGTCGATGCCGGTGTCGACGCCCAGGTCGTCGAGCAGGTAGACGAGGTCCTCGGTCGCCAGGTTGCCGCCGGCGCCGCCCGCCGTCCCGGCCACCGCCGGGGAGCCGCCCAACCCGCCGACGGCGGTGTCGAAGCGGCGCACGCCGGCCTCCAGCGCGGCGTAGGCGTTCACCAGCGCCGTGCCCCGGGTGTCGTG
>JBOGHR010000698.1:0-4183 GCA_050744905.1 Acidimicrobiales bacterium | reverse complement strand
CGCGGCCGCCCGCCCCGCCGCAAGGGAGGGCGCCGGCGCCGGCCGCTGGAGGAGCTCGAGCCCTTCGACCCCAGCAAGGGCTACACGCCGTCGAGCCAGCCCGTCCCCACCGGGGAGATCATCGTGGAGCGGGGCTCCACCGCCCAGGACCTCGGTCCCAAGCTGAACCGCTCGGCCGGCGACATCGTGCGCTTCCTGTTCCTCCAGGGCGACATGACCACGGCCACCTCGCCCCTGTCGGACGACGCCATCGAGCTGTTTGCCGCCGAGGTGGGGGCCACCGTGCGCCTCGTCGACCCCGGCGAGGAGAAGGAGGCGGCCCTCCAGCGCAAGTACTTCGAAGAGGACGACGAGGACGACGACGAGAGCCTCCTGCGTCCCCGGCCGCCGGTCATCACCGTCATGGGCCACGTGGACCACGGCAAGACCATGCTGCTGGACCGCATCCGGGAGACCAACGTGGTCGCCGGCGAGGCGGGCGGCATCACCCAGCACATCGGCGCCTACCAGGTCGACAAGGACGGCAGGCTGCTGACCTTCATCGACACGCCAGGCCACGAGGCGTTCACCGCCATGCGGGCCCGGGGCGCCAACGTCACCGACATCGTGGTGCTGGTCGTGGCCGCCGACGACGGGGTGATGCCCCAGACCGTCGAGGCCCTCAACCATGCGAAGGCCGCCGAGGTGCCCATCGTGGTGGCCGTCAACAAGATCGACCGCGAGCAGGCGGACCCCACCCGGGTCATGCAGCAGCTCTCCGACCACGGCCTCACGCCCGAGCAGTGGGGCGGGGACACCATCATGGTCGAGCTCTCCGCCCTCCAGAACCTGGGCGTGGACGACCTGCTCGAGCAGCTGCTCCTCGTGGCCGAGCTCCAGATCCCCGACACCCTCGTCGCCAATCCCGAGGCCCGGGCCCGGGGCGCCGTGCTGGAGGCCAACCTCGACCCCGGCCGGGGCCCGGTGGCCACCGTCATGGTCGAGAACGGCACCCTGCGGGTCGGCGACCCCATCGTGGCCGGCGCGGCGTGGGGCCGGGTGCGCGCCCTGCTCGACGACCGGGGCGACAAGATCAAGGAGGCGCCGCCGTCCACCCCGGTGCAGGTGCTCGGGTTCTCCGACGTCCCCAGCGCCGGCGACGACTTCCGGGTCACGGCCACCGACAAGGTGGCCCGGGACATCGCCGAGCAGCGCGAGCAGCGCTTCCGCTCCGCCGACCTGCGCAAGACGCCGTCCATGGCGGGCACCACCGCCCGGCTGGAGGACATCTTCGAGCAGATCCAGCGGGGCGAGACCGCCACCCTCAACCTCATCCTCAAGGCCGACGTCCAGGGCTCGCTGGAGGCGGTGACCGAGAGCCTCAGGAAGCGCGAGCGCGACGAGGTGAAGCTGAGCTTCGTGCACCGGGCCGTCGGCGGCATCACCGAGAACGACGTGCAGCTGGCCAGCGCGTCCAACGCCACGATCATCGGCTTCAACGTTCGCCCCGACCGCAACGCCCGCACCATGGCCGAGGCCGAGGACGTCGACATCCGCACCTACGAGATCATCTACAAGCTGATCGAGGACATCGAGGCGGCAATGGTCGGCATGCTGGCGCCCGAGTACGAGGAGGTCGTCACCGGCGAGGCCGAGGTCCGGGAGGTCTTCAGCGTGCCGCGCGTGGGCAAGGTGGCCGGGTGCTACGTGCGCAACGGCGTGATCACCCGGGGGTCGAAGGTGCGCTTCCTGCGGGAGGGCGTGGTCATCTGGAACGGGACGGTGTCGTCGCTCAAGCGCTTCAAGGACGACGTGCGCGAGGTCCAGACCGGCTTCGAGTGCGGCATCGGCCTGTCGGACTTCCAGGACCTCAAGGCGGGCGACGTCATCGAGACCTACGAGGAGCGCGAGGTCCCACGCACGTAGCCCACCTGCGGGTGGACCTGCGCATCCCGCTCAGCCACTCGCTGAAGGAGAAGCGGGCCGTGGTCAAGCCGATCCTCGAGGGAGCCCGGCGCCGGTACTCGGTGGCCGCCGCCGAGGTCGGCCACCAGGACCGCTGGCAGCGCGCCACCCTGGGGTTCGCCGCCGTCGGCCCCGACGCCGGGGTGGTGGCCGAGGTGCTCGGGCACGTCGAGCGCTTCGTGTGGTCGTTCCCGGAGGCCGAGGTGCTGGACGCCACCGTGGGCTACGCCGAGGTGGACGGCGGTGCCTGACGGGGCCCGGGGGCGCCGCTACCCGCGCATGGCCAGGGTCAACGAGGTCGTCCGGGAGGTCGTGGCCGAGGAGCTCGAGCGCCTCTCCGACGGCGACGACCGCCTGGGCCTGGTCACCGTCACCGCCGTGGAGGTGGACCCCGACCTGCGCCGTGCGCTCGTCCTGCTCAGCTCCCTGGCCCCACCTGCCGAAGAGGCACTGGAGGACCACCGGGTGCGGATCCAGTCGGCCATCGGACGGCAGGTCCGCCTCAAGCGGACCCCTCAACTTTCCTTCTCGGTCGACCCTGCGGTAGAGAGTGGGAAGCGGGTCGAGGAGATCCTCCGGGATCTGCGACAGGCGGAAGGCGACGATGCTGACGGATGAGCTGGACCGAGCGGCGGAGGTGATCGACGCAGCGGACGAGCTGGCGCTCGCCTGCCACGTGATGCCCGACGGGGACGCCCTGGGGTCGGTGCTCGCCCTCCACGAGCTGTGCCGGGCCAACGGCAAGCCGTCCGTCGCCTCGTGGTCGGAGCCCTTCGAGGTCGGACCCCACTACCGGTTCCTGCCCGGGCTGGCCCTGGCCACCAAGCCGGCCGACTTCCCGGCCGAGCCCGAGGTGATGATGACGTTCGACTGCGGGTCGATGGAGCGCCTGGGCCAGCTGGCGACCGCCGCCCGGGCCGCCCGCTCGCTCGTCGTGGTCGACCACCACGCCACCAACGACAGGTTCGGCTCCATCAACCTGGTCGACCCCGACGCGGCCGCCACCGCGGTGGTCGTCCGCCGCCTGGCGGCGCGGCTGGGCTGGGAGCTCACCCGGGACGCCGCCGTCTGCCTCTACACCGGCCTGGTGACCGACACCGGCCGCTTCCAGTACTCCAACACCACCACCGAGGTCTTCGCGCTGGCCCAGGAGCTGGCGTCGTTCGACCTGCCCATCGCCACCATGAGCCGCAAGCTGTTCGAGGAGCACCGCTTCGCCTACCTCCAGCTGGTGGGCGACTGCATCGCCCGGGCCGAGCTGGACCGCGACCTCCACCTGGTGGCGTCGTGGGTGACGGGCGCCGACCTGGCCGCCCACGGCTGCGCGCTGGAGGAGACCGAGGGCCTCATCGACATCATCCGGCGGGCGGCGGAGGCCGAGGTGGCGTGCGTGCTGAAGGAGACGCCCGAGGGCATCCGGGTGTCGCTGCGGGCGACCACGTCGACCGACGTCGCCCGGGTGGCCTCCCGCTTCGGGGGCGGCGGCCACCGCTACGCGGCCGGGTTCACCGCCCCCGGCACGGTGGCCGAGGTCCTGGCCGCCCTCCGGGCCGTGCTGGCCGAGGACCCGCCGCCGGCGCCCGCCTCTTGAGCGCCGTCGACGGCCTGGTGGTCGTCGACAAGCCGGCCGGCTGGACGTCGCACGACGCCGTGGCCCGCTGCCGGAAGGCGTTCGGCCAGCGCCGGGTCGGCCACGCCGGCACCCTGGACCCGGGGGCGACCGGGGTGCTCGTCGTCGGCCTCGGCCGGGCGACCCGGCTGCTGCGGTACGTCACCGAGCTGCCCAAGTCGTACGTGGGCGAGGTGGTGCTGGGCGTCGCCACTTCCACCCTCGACGACGCCGGCGAGGAGACCGGGCGCTGGGACATGTCGGGCGTGGGGCTCGACGCCGTGCGGGCGGCGGCCGCCCGGTTCGTGGGGGAGATCGACCAGGTGCCGCCCATGGTCTCGGCCCTCCAGGTGGGCGGCCGGCGCCTGCACGACCTGGCCCGGGCCGGGGTGGAGGTGGAGCGGGCCCCCCGCCGGGTGGTGGTGCGCCGCTTCGAGGTGTCGCCCGGACCGGAGGCCGGCGCCTTCCGGATCGAGGTCGATTGCTCCTCCGGCACCTACGTCCGCTCGCTGGCCGCCGACCTGGGCGCCGCCCTGGGCGGGGGCGCCCACCTGCGCCGGCTGCGGCGCACCGCCGTGGGCCCGTTCACCCTCGACGAGGCGGTCCCCCTCGACCAGGCGGGGCCCGCGT
>JBOGHR010000697.1:0-3341 GCA_050744905.1 Acidimicrobiales bacterium | reverse complement strand
CGACCACCTCCCGGGCCCGCTCGGTGGCCACCTCGTAGGCCCCCGAGCGCTTGAGCTTGCGGATGGCGGCGTTGATCTGCTCGTAGCGTTCCCGGCCGGCCATGGAGCCGAGGTAGTAGCCGCTGGTGAAGCCGATGGCGAGTCCGAGTCGGAATCTCATGGTCCGTTCCTACCCCGGCGACGACGCACCGACAAGCGGGTTGAACGGCGACGGCCGCCCTTCTGTTAAGTGGTCAGGCGTCAGCGGTGTGCTGACCTGCGGTTTTGCCTCAGAATCGGGTGCGAAACGCACGTAGTCATCCGCTCTGCCGAGGGTTGCCGGGGACGCTTCACGGACCTTGGTGGCGGCGCCTTCGAGGACCGAGCTCCCTGCGGGGAGACGAGGACGGTCAAGTCCGGCCGCCGGGCCGCCCTTGGGGAAGCATCGACGGCCCGGGCAGCGAGCGGCAGCACGATTGACCATGAAGCCCACCAGGGCTTCGTGCGCGCCTTCCCGGCAACCCCGAACCGGCGGACGTAGCGTGGTCGCCATCGCCGCGGACCGCTCCGTGCGCTGAGGTGGATCGATCTACGGTCCGACGACGGTGGCGCTTCTATCGCACGGCGTCCGGGACCGCGCCGGTTCGCGACTTCCTGACAGGCTCCGCCGTCCCGGTGGGCGACCGCGACGAGATCCTCGCCGGCATGAAGGACGTTCAGGTCAACGGGCTTCCGGCCGCCCGTCACCTGAGGGGCGACATCTACGAGGTGCGTGTGACCGGAGCGCGTGCGTCCTACCGGGTCCTCTTCGCCACCGAAGGGGCCAGGAGCCAGGTTCTACCGTGTCGGCGTTCAGCAAGAAGACCCAGAAGACGCCGCCGTCCGAGATCGTCACCGCCGAGCGCCGGCTCGCGGACTGGAGATCCCGGGGCCGGAAGCGATAACCCACATATGGGTTACCATGTAGCGAGGAGGTACCAGCCGTGGCCACGAGAGACGACCTCGATCAGTTGATCGACGAGTTGGCGGAGGACGACCCCGCTCTCCCGTCTCGCGTGGCGGCCGCCCTCGAGCGCCGGGAGCTGGCCCGCCAGCTCGCAGATCGGCGGCGAGAGGCAGGGCTCACGCAGTCCGAGTTGGCCAGGCGGATGCGAACCAGCCAGGGCCAGGTGACACGGTTCGAGTCGGGCGCCGACACCCGTCTCTCTACGGTCGCCCGCTACGCGGCTGCCGTCGGGATGAAGGTGGAGTGGTCCCTGGCTCCGATCGCTCGCCGGCGTGTGGTGACACCGCGACCGCCCCGGCAGGCCGGTTCGGGCACCTAGCCGGCGGCCGCCGGCGGTAGTGGGCGTGTGCCTCGCCCCGCGACCGACGACCATCGCTCAGTCCATGCGCGGGCCGGCGTCCTCCGGGCCGGTGTTGGCTCGTGGGGTGCGCCGGCGCCGTGCCTGGGCCGAGCGGAGGGCCAGACGGGTGAAGTACGCCTTGCGTGCTTGCGGCGGCGCGGGCGTTGGCGTTCTGCGGCGCTGAGGGTGCCGTCGGGGTCGACCTCGTGCTCGAACCGGTCGAGGAAGGCGGCCCGGGCGGCCGCCGTGGTCTCCCGGGTGTCGTACCTGGCGTGCATGGTGTACGCGGCCAGCCGGGCCCGGAGGACCCGCTCGGAGGGCGTCATGTCCCCGCGCCCGGCGCCGGGGGTCACCATGGCCCGTGCCGCGGGGCGGACCACGGCGTCCCGCCGCCCGCCGGCCCCGTGGTCTGCCGGGTGATCGAGGCGCACGACGTCGCCCTTCGGTCGCGCCGCTCCGTCGAGGAACAGCGAGATGACGGCGGTGTCCCGCCGCTGGTCGTACTCCCTTCCCGAGCAGGGTCGCCAGCAGGCGGCGGAGCTCGCCGTCGCCGAGGACGGCCACCGGCACCTCCGGCACCTTCGGCGGGCGCATACGGGCCATCGGCGAGGACGGGACCTCGCCCTCCTCCTCCAGCCAGCGGAAGAACTGCTGGAGCGAGAGGAACCGGTTGGTGGCCGTCGCCGGCTTGTGGGTCTCGACCAGGTGCTCGATGACGCTCTCGACGTGCTCCCGGCGCAGCCTTGCCGCCTCCAGCGGCATCCCGCGACCCTCGAGGAAGGCCACGAGCTGGCGGGCCGCTTCGGCGTAGCCCTGCCGGGTCCGTGGTGCCTTGTTGGCGGCTCGGAGCGAGCGCTCCCAGGACGGGATGAGGTCGGCCAGATGGCCTAACGTGGCCTCCGTGACCTGCGCCATGGACACCTCCCGGCTCGTGAGACGGCCGAACGTTGTCCTCTGTGGCACCGTTGTGCAACCGCCCGGAGCGGCCCTTCGGCGGTAAAGCCGCAGGTCACGAGCGGAATCTCATTCCGGGGTAGCTCAATTGGCAGAGCATCTGACTGTTAATCAGAGGGTTCTGGGTTCGAGTCCCAGCCCCGGAGCCAGCAGGAGAGCAGGGTTGACCTGGGGTTCCGCCTCCAACTGGCGGTGGGCCGGGTTGGGTATCGGAGCGTGCTACGCGCCTGGCGGTGCGGTACACCGCCGGATAAACGGCCCGATACACAGGCGGGAACCACCGTGCCTCGTACGGTGACCCTCGTTCGTTCGGCGCTGTCCAAGCCGTTCCTCGCCTCCAGGTGAACCGGCGATGGCGAAGCTCTACGCCAGCGCCAATATGGAGCCGACGACCAGGAGGTGGGAGCCAGGACCAAGGAGCTGCTCGCCCGAACGGCAGGGGTTGGGAACACCGGTCTGTCGCCGCGGGCGCTCACGGGGCCGGCGCGCCGCTGCCCTCGGCGGTGTCGGCGCCGAAGAGGGCGGGCTGGTCGCCTGCGTCGTACACCACCAACCCGCCGTCGAGTCGGGCCGAAGGGGTCGGTGCGTGCGGCGCCGAGCGCCCGTCGTGGAGCAGGTGCTCCACGGTGACGCCCTCCACCAGCACCAGGTGGTCGGCCAGCAGGCGGCGGTGGCAGTTCCACCAAGGCGCCTCGGCGCACAGCACGGCCACCGGGCACTCCCGGGCGAAGGCGAGCAGGTCGGCCACGGCGTCGACGAAGGCGAGCGACCGCATGTGGTCGGCGTAGCCGCGGAACTGCTCGTTGCGCAGTCCCACGTTCGGCGACGCCCGCGCGGCCCGGCGCCGGCCACCGAGCGCCTCCACCCAGCGGTACGCCACGCCGGCGTCGGGCAGCCACTTCTCCATGGCCCCCCGGGCGAAGTGCGGGTGGCGGCGGCTGCCCGGGTAGCGCCGGACGTCGGCCACGGCGCCGACGCCTGGCTGCCCGAGCACCGTGAGGAGCTCGGGCGGCGTCAGGGCGCCGTGGCCGACCGTGTGGATGAGGACGCTCAGGGGATGAG
>JBOGHR010000696.1:0-16950 GCA_050744905.1 Acidimicrobiales bacterium | reverse complement strand
CCGCCGGGGGCAGCGTCGGCGTCGGTGTCGCCCGTCGCGGTGTCGCCAGACCTGGCGGCGGCGAGCGGCTCCGTCCCAGCCGCGGCCGCGTGGTTGGGCCTTGCCGCGCTCAGCGCCACCGCGGTGTGGGGGGCGGGCCGGCGCTACCGGCGACTCGTCGCCTACCCGCTCGGCGCTCCCGTCGTCGGCATCGTGCTCTTCGGCGCCTTCGATCGCGTGGCCGCCCTGCTCCCGGCCGCCGTGTGATTGATGTGCCGCGGTCGCGATCGCTCAGGCGGTGGCCGCATTCACGGTTCTGAGCGGGTGTGCTGACGAGTCCCCCGGCCGGCTGGACAGCCGCGGCCGGTGCTGGACCTGCTCCATCCCGGCTCCGATCGCGCCGACGATCTCCGTGTAGCGGGAACCCGCCCACCGCTCGATGGGATTCCATCGGCGAGGCGATCCATGACTCGCCGGTTCAGCGGACGAGCCCATTGAGCGTGCCGTAGCGCTCGCGGACCGGGCCGCGCGGCAGGCTGAGCACGACCAGGGCGAGTCCGCTGAGGATCGAGCTCGCCGCATACGACGCGCCGCCGTCGACGAGCAGCGGCGCTAGCGCGAGCCACACGCCGAAGGCCACGTTCACGAAGCGCACGGCGCGGCCGACCTCGGCCATGGCGATGACCGCGACACACACGACGAGCGCACCGACCATGTGGTCGCTGTCGGCGGCGCCGCCGGTGGTGCCGAGCGCTGCGGGGGCGGCCATGAGCCACAGCCCGATGGCGGTGCTGGCGAGCAGCGTGAGTGGCATGCTCATCCCCCACACCGACGCGCCGGCGGCAGGGCCGAGCGCGGCCGGATAGCGCGGCGAGCGATCGTCGCTGCCGCCGCCGGCGACGGTGTCGCCGTACCAGAACGTGCGCCACAGACCGGCACCTTCGCGCCGCTTACGGGCGACGAACTGGACCATGGCCGCCACCTCGTCGAGGGTGAGGGGGATCATGACGAGCATGGCCGCGGCGGTGATGAGGGCGTAGGTGCTCCAGGTGCCGACCGACACCGGCTGCATGATGATGAGGAAGATGCTGACCGAGCTGAGCGGGATCACGAGGAACCCGAAGAACGTCACCATCCACGGCATCGTGCGCCACCGGTCGGTGCCGCCCATGTAGCCCATCAACGCCTCGATGGTGTAGGCGAACACGCCGAGCCCGGCGTCGGAGACCGGCCACGCCATGGAGAGGTCGGAGTCGAGGATCTCCTCGGTGCCGTTCCCGAAGAACGGGTCCCACAGGTTGTCGATGTAGCCGAACTGGTACGCGGCCATGAGCCGGGCGAAGAAGAACCCGACCCAGCCGAGGGCGATGATCGGGGCGCGTTGCAGCCACGACGACGGGTTGTACGTCCAGCCGGGCGGCCGTTCCGGGCCCGGCTTCATGACCGCCATCATCCCGGGCATCTCCGGGATGAGCACGGTGAGGGCGATGACCAGCGCGCCGACGAGCATGCCGTTGAGGTAGGCGGCCTCGTCCGGCGCCCAGAACACCAGCGGCGCGAACATCAGCCACGCCCCGACCAGGCACGCCGCCCACCGTGACCAGTACCGGGTCGCTTTCAGCGACAGCCCGGCGAGAACGACGAGCGCGACGCCGCTGGCGATGTCGCTCCAGGTCATCCACCGCCCGCGGGTGGCGATCGACGACAGCCCTCGTGTCGAGGTCGTGTCTCTCACGCCGGCCGCCGCCTGGCCGGGGTCGCCGTAGCCGAAGGTTGACGGGGCGAAGATCAGCCACACGCCCAAGAGCGCAACGAGGCTGAGCAGCCACAGCGTCCGCGCCGTGTGCTGCTCGACGGACCGGTCGACATCGTCCGGGCTCATCTCGCCGTGGTCCGCCATCTCCATGGTCGCGCGCGCCGCGCCGCGCACCGCCGTGTCGTCGTGGCCCTCGCGGTTCACCGTTCGCCTCGCCGCGGCGATGCCAACCCGTTGGCCCGGTACCAACGCTCTGGGTCGTTCTTCAGGGCGGCGGCGATCACCGGGATGCCGTCGCGCAGCGAGCGCTTCGCCCGCCAGCCGAGCAGCGTGCGGGCTGTGGTGGTGTCGAGCGCGTAGTGGTCCGAGGTGCGCTCGACAATCCAGGGCTTCAGGAACGGATCACCGACGAGCGGCACTATGTCCTGGAGCCAGGCGCCCGCCTTGGCGAGCAGCTTCGGCACGCGTACGGTGCGCCACGGCTCGCCGTGCAACGCGTCGGCGATCAGGTGCTGCAGCTCGGCGAAGCTCGGCGCATCCTCCTCGCCCACCAGGATCGCCGTCTCCTCGGGCAGCTCCCGGCGATGCTCGACCACCGCCACCATGGCGTCGATCAGATCGGCGATGTGCAGGTACGGGGTGACCGTCGCCGCGGATGCAGGAAACAAATGACTGGTCGGGCGGCGCTCCCAGATCCGCCGAATCTGATTGGCGAGCGGCGGGGCATGCCCGACGTCGTCGTAGACGCCCGCCATTCGAACCAGGACGGCGGGAATGCCGCCGCGGCGCGCACGGATGACCTGCTCGGTCGCCGCCTTCGACGCCGGGTACGGCCAAGTCGGCCCGAGCGGCCAGCGCTCGTCGATCCGTTGACCCACGCGGGCGGGGCGGTGCACCAGCATCGTGCTGGAGAACACGAACTGCTCGACCTCGAACGCCTGCAACGCGTCGAGAAGGCGGCGCGTGCCTTCCACGGTGACCGCGTCGTACTGCGGGCTCGGTGCACCCGAGAAGTCGTAGTAGGCGGCGAGATGCACAACGGACGCGAGCCGGTCGCCGTAGGCGTAACGCACACGAGCAAGCCCGGCGTTGACGCTGTGATCAGCGGTCAGATCGACGCAGACGCACTCGGCCTCGACTGGCGGATGCGGATCACCGGCGCGGTCGAAACCGACCACGGTGCGGTCCTTCGCCAAGGCTCGGATGAGCGGGGCGCCGATGAACCCGCTGCTGCCCGTCACCACAACCACCTCAGGCGTCGGCATCTGGTTGTGATACCCATCCTGCCGGACCGCAACCCACCCCGGGTGGGGTAGGATGACTCCATGAAGGATCTGCATCGACGGCCCGTCGTGAACCGTCTGAAGACCGCCCGCGGCCACTTGGACGCGGTGATCCGCATGGTGGAAGAGGACACCTATTGCCCGGAGGTGATGAAGCAGCTCTCCGCGGTGCAGGGATCGCTTGAGGGTGCCAGCCGCATCGTGTTGCGCAACCACCTCGAGACTTGCGTGGCCGCAGCGATGGTGGCGGGCCGGACTGACGAGATCGTCGACGAGCTCATGGAGGCGTTGCGCTACGACCGGACGGTGACCGGGCCGGGACCGGAACTCGCGCTCGCCGAGGAGACCTGATGACCCCGACCGAAGCGCGCCCCCGGCCCAACGCCGCCGACCGGACCGACGTCGAGTTCAGCGTCGCCGGCATGACGTGCAGCTCGTGCGCGTCGCGGGTGGAGAAGATCCTGTCCCGCCAGCCGGGCGTCGCCGACGCCGCGGTGAACTTCGCCTCCGAGAAGGCACTGGTCTCGTTCGATCCTGCCCAGGTTTCGACGGACGAGCTCGTCGCCGCGGTCGGCAAGATCGGCTACGGCCTCGCGCCCGCCGAGCCGACGACCGAGGTCGAGGCGCCGGACACCGAGGGGACGCTGCAGCGGATGTGGCTGCGCCGGATCCTGGTCGCCTGGCCGCTGGGACTCGCGGTGCTCGTCCTGTCCCTCGTGTGGATGCACGACCCGTGGGCGCGATGGACGGCGCTTGCCCTCACCATTCCTGTCCAGTTCTGGGCCGGCTGGCCCTTCCTCCACCAAGCCGCCATCCGGGCCCGCGCCGTGCAGGCGAACATGGACACGCTCATCGCCATGGGCACCCTGGCCGCATTCACCTTCTCCGCCTACCAGGTGGTCTTCGGCCCGGCGCACTCCGACCACTACTTCGACACCGCCGCGCTGATCATCGCCTTCCTGCTGCTCGGCCGGTACTTCGAGGCCCGGGCCAAGGGGCGGGCGTCGAGCGCCATTCGCTCGCTGCTGGCTCTGGGCGCCAAGGAGGCGCGTCTCGTGGTCGATGGAGAGGAACGCATGATCGCGGTCGAGGACGTGCGCGTCGGCGATCAGCTGCGCGTCCGGCCCGGCGAGAAGATCCCCGTCGACAGCGAGGTCATCGAGGGGTCATCGGCGGTGGACGAGTCCATGCTCACCGGCGAGTCGGTGCCGGTCGACAAGCGCCCGGGCGACAAGGTCGCCGGCGCCACCATCAACGCCCAGGGCGCGCTCGTGATCCGCGCCACGGCGGTCGGCTCGGACACCGCGCTGGCGCAGATCGTCCGCCTTGTCGAAGAGGCCCAGGGCACGAAAGCGCCCGTCCAGCGTCTCGCCGACCGAATCTCGGGCGTGTTCGTCCCCATCGTGCTCGCCGTTGCGGCAGCGACGCTCGCCGGCTGGTGGATCGGCGACGGGGATGGAACCAAAGGACTCGTCGCCGCCGTAGCGGTGCTCATCATCGCCTGCCCCTGCGCCCTCGGCCTCGCTACGCCCACCGCGATCATGGTGGGCACCGGTCGCGGCGCGTCGATGGGTGTGCTCATCAAAGGCGGCGAGGTGTTGGAGCGCTCCAAGCGCGTCGACACCGTCGTCTTCGACAAGACCGGCACGCTCACCAAGGGCGAGATGGCCCTCACCGATGTCGCGACAACCGAAGACGTCGACGAGGCTGAGGTCCTGCGTCGTGCCGCTGCTGTCGAGTCGTCGTCCGAGCACCCAGTCGGCCGCGCCGTGGTCGACGGCGTCCGGGCACGCGGCGTCGACGTTCCGAGCGCGAGTGACTTCACGTCGGTGGCCGGTCACGGGGTTCAAGCCACGGTCGAGGGCACCGTCGTGTACGTGGGCCGCAGAAAGCTGATGACCGACGCCGATCTCACCGATCACGCCGGGCTGGAACGGGTCGCCGACCGGTTCGAAGGAGAAGGCAAGACCGCCTTCTACATTGGATGGGACGGCCACGTGCAGGGCGTGCTCGCCGTCGCCGACACGCTCAAGGAAGACGCCGCCGCCGTGGTGCGCGAACTGCGAGCAATGGGCACCGACGTGATCATGATCACCGGTGACAACCGCCGCACCGCCGATGCCATCGCCCGGCAGGTCGGTATCGACCGCGTCCTCGCCGAAGTCCTGCCCGGCGACAAGGTCGACGAGGTGCGCCGCCTCCAAGAGCAGGGTCGCGTGGTCGCCATGGTCGGCGACGGGATCAACGACGCCCCCGCGCTCGTACAGGCGGATCTCGGCGTCGCCATCGGCACCGGCACGGACGTTGCCATCGAGTCCTCCGACATCACCCTGCTGTCACCGGACATGCACGGCGTAGCGACCGCCATCCGCCTGTCGCGACGCACGTTCCGCACGATCCTGCAGAACCTCGCCTGGGCCTTCGGCTACAACGTCGTCCTCATTCCCGTGGCAGCCGCCGGGCTGCTCAACCCCATCCTCGCCGGCGCCGCCATGGCGTTCTCCAGCGTCTCCGTCGTTACGAACAGCCTTCGGCTCTACCGCTTTCATCGCTGATACTCGGCTGGCGGGCTGAGCCGCGTCGATGAGAGAGACAACTGCTCCATCGGGCCGAATCGCCCGACACGTGAAGAACGAGACCGGCGTCCTGCCAGCTGTCTAGGACACTGTGTAGTAGCGTCTGTGCGTCCTCGGCTCGCATGGGAGTGCGGGGTCGTCTGCGAGCCATGAACCTCTGGAGCATCTTTGTCACCGGCCTGTTCGCGGGCGGCGCTTCCTGCGCCGCCGTGCAAGGCGGCCTCCTTGTTGCCTCCGTCGTACGTCGGACCGGCAACGAACACAACCGCGCTCCGGTGCCCGCGCGTCCACCGGTCAAGCGATCCACGGGCAAGCACGCCCGCAAGCGCCAACAGCATGCGCGGGCCCGCTTTGACCGGGCGGCAGCCGCTCGGCGCGTCGCGGTACCAACAAGGACGCGGCCGCTCGAGGACGCGGTGCCCGTGGCCGGGTTCCTCGCCGGCAAGCTCGTGTCCCACGCGCTGCTCGGCGCGCTGCTCGGGCTGTTCGGGGCAAGCGTCCAGATCTCCTACCGCGCCCGCTCCCTCATGCAGATCGCGGCCGGCGTCTTTATGGTCCTCATCGCCGCCAATCTGCTCGGCGTGCGCGGCCTGTCCTGGATCGTCCCCTCGCCGCCGGCCCGCCTCACCCGACTGGTCCGTCGCAGCGCCCGCTCCGAGGCGGCCTTCGCCCCCGCCCTGCTCGGCTTCCTGACCGTGCTCATTCCCTGCGGCGTCACGCTCAGCATCATGTTCCTGGCCATCGCGTCCGGCTCTCCGTTGTGGGGAGCGGCCGGGATGGTGACCTTCGTCGTCGGCACCTCGCCGCTGTTCGCCGTCATCGGCTACACCATCCGGCGATCGGCGGCGAGGTTGCGGCGCACCGTCACCGTCCTCTCGGCAGGGGCCGTATTGGTGGCGGGACTGCTGGCCATCGACACCGGACTCGTGCTGCGCGGCTCGTCGTTCACCCTCGGCGACCTGCTCCGCCCCATCACCAGCCCCGGAACCCCAGCCGAAGCGGCGCCCGCGACCATCGATACGAGCGGCAGCCAGCAGCTGCTCATCGAGGCGCGCAACACGTCGTTCTCCCCGTCCCGTCTGCGAGCTCGGGCCGGAGTGCCCACCGTGCTCACGCTGCGCACCGATGACACCCGAGGATGCACCCGAGCCTTCGTGCTCCCCGCGCTCGGCCTCCAACAAGTGCTGCCCGAGACCGGCGACACGCCGATCAAGCTCGGCGCCCTCGAGCCCGGGGACCTGCGCTTCACCTGCAGCATGGGCATGTACAGCGGCGTCATCGAAGTGACCTGATCGAGCGAGGAGCATGGAATGGAGAACCGGACGCTCACCGTCGAGGGCATGCACTGCAGCAGCTGTGGAATGCTCATCGACGAGACACTCGAGGAGCTCCCGGGTGTCTCGTCGTCCTCCACGAACGTTCGAAAGCACCGAACCAAGGTCGAGTTCGACCCCGCTCGAACCACCGTTGCCAACCTCGTGAAGGCCATCGCCAAACTCGGCTACCGCGCCGAGCCTGCGCAGTGATGGTCACGATCACCGTGCGAGTGATGGGCGCCCTCGGCCCCCGCCCCGCAGCCCGCCTGGACCTCGGCTGCAACGTCGACTGCTATCGCCGGAGGGCGAAGACGGTGTCCTTGACCACGAGCGGTTTGTCGTCTGGTCCCTTGACGTGGGGAAGGATGTAGCGCAGCCGGTGTTGCTCTTGTGCCGGGTACCACTGCCGCCGCCAGTGGCCGGACACGATCCAGCGATGGGACCAGTCCACCGGCCGCTCGGTATCGCCCTCGGCCGCGTGGTGTTGCCGACGCAGCGTGATCACCCGAACGTCGCCGGCTGCTCGCAATCGGGCACGTTCTGCCCGCCGCAGCACCGGACGCTCCGCACGTTGACCGACGACATCGACGTATGGCTCGGCGATGAGCGCCCACATCGCCTGGCAGAATCGCCGGCGCCAGAACACCGCCGGTGGGACCTTGATCGGTCCCTCCGAGAGATGGGCGTCGGGTAGGAACGAACTTTCCCACTCTCGTCCGAGGGTCCAGTCGTGCCAGCGGTCGGGGAAGAGGGGAAACCCTCGGGTGCGCACCGCCGGGCTCGTCGCATCCTCGCGCGTCTGGCGAACCCAGTCCTCGAGATCGAGGAACGTCGTCACTCGCACCTGATCCGACCCGCCACCCTCGGTATCCCAGGCCATCGCCCGCAGGCTGCCGTAGCCGAAGGCGTCGCCGGCCGTGAACGGCAGCCACGCGAAACCGAGTGGGCTTGGCAGGTCGCTGGCGAGCACCGGCTGGCTTGGCATCGTCGCCGCCGCGGCTTCCAGCAGATCGACCATGTCCGGCGCGATCCAGTAGGTCGCGGCCTCAGCCAGCCGGTTGGCGAGAACTGCTACCGCTTCCGCGCCGCCGGGGATGGCATCGGGGTCGCCGGGCGCGGCCCCACCGTCGAGTTGCTCGCGTACCTCGGGCACGCCGTTGTACGCGGTGGCGCCGAAGCGAGCCCCTCGTGCCGAGCGAAGTGTTTCGACAACTTGGATTCGGGCTTCGAGCGCGTCGCTGGGACGGCTGCGAGCGCCGATGGCCCGCTGCGCGCGCCGCAGCGACTCCCACGCTTCGGCTTCCCGCTCGAAGAAGTTGCTATGGCTGCGGCGCCGCTCATCAGCCTTCTCCGGCCGATCGATGGACGGCATGCCGGTCAGGCTACGACGCCCGAGAGGAGGGAGGGATTGACCTCGTCATAGGCCGCGGCCAGGCCGCGACAGCTCGGGAACGAGCGTGATCGGGCGTGATGGAGTGGGACGCGAATTGCCTGGTCACAGGGGATTTTCGCGACACTCGGGCAGGTCACCGAATCGGCCGCGGACGATTAGGAAACCGACTGCTACGGACTCGACTCGACGGCGCGTACTTGGTGAACGACCGCGCCGAGGTGCTCGGCGGCAAGACGGTCGGCGGAGCGCCGCGACTTGGCGTAGTGCTTCATGAGGACCTGCGGACCGTGGCCCTGTCGGTGGGCCACCATGCTGATGTTGAAGCCAGCATCGAGGAGTTCGCTCGACGTGAACTTCCTGAGGGCGACGATGGACGCGTCGAACCGCTCGAGGATCAGAGGCAACGCCCCCTCGCGCCGCAGTGCCGACGCGACGGCCAGCGCTGCCCACCGCTCGCTTCGGCCCAGGCGATCCCCGATCTCGCGGTAGGACAAGCCGCCTTTCGGGGCGGGCCCCGTCTTCCCGGCGGGCCGGGGCGTTGGGGGCTCGCGGAAGAGGCGCAGCGCCTCGTCCTCCATGGCGATCGTTTCGGGTCGCTTGTCCGCGACGCCGAGGTGGTCCTTGAGAACGGCGACGCGCTTCGTGAGGTAGTCAGGGGGAATCGCCTGAGAGCAGTCAGGCTCGAGGCTGAACACGAAGGCGTCCGGTGCGATCGTCAGGCCGACCGCGGCGGCTCGCTCGTTCATGTCGTCGCAGTGGCGCCGAAGCATCGCGAGCGTGGCGTCATCGACGTAGAAGGTGCGCTCCTTGCGCGTCTTCGTGGTCTTTACGCGTCGGCCGTCGACCGCGGTGTCGACCATCAAGCGGCTCTGGCTCCAGAGGACGTTCGATCGCCGGATGCCGGCGAGTTCTCCTCTCCGCATCCCGGTCACGGCGCCGAGCGTGAGGACCGGGGCGATGTCGGGGACGAACGCGACCGACGCGTTGAGCAACCTCGTCAGTTGTTCGATCTCGGGCGGCGTCCGCTCCTTCGACACCTGGGAGCTCGTCGGGACCTGGAACTCGGTCATGGGGTTCCGGGAGACGAAGCGCCGGCTGCGTGCCCACCTGAAGAACGGCACGTACAGGCTCCGCGCCTGGTTCATGCGCGACTTGCTGAGCCCTGCACGGCGCATCCGCCCGAAGACATCGTCGATGGCCGCCTCGTCGACATCGCGCAGCAGAGTCGCACCGAGCAGCGGCTTGAACCACTTGCGGTGCAGCCGTCGGTAGTCCTCGACCGTCTTGCGCTCGCGGCCCATTTCGTCTGCGAGGTGCTCGGTGAGATATCGCTCGACGGCCTCGTCCAGCGTCACGTCGCGCGCGGCGCGTGGGACGACGGCGGGCTGCCCGTGGACCTCCTGGGTGAACGCGGCGAGCTGTCGCTGTGCGTCGGCACGGTCGACCGCGCGCACACGCCGGTACTCGCGCCGCAGACTGCCGTCGTCGTACTTGCCGGCCGACACCGCCAGTTCCCACGTGCCGGGCGCGACCCGGCGCATCGATCCCGCACCGCTCGCCGCTCGTGACCGTCGGGCGCGCTGACCGGCAGTTATGGCGGCCCCGTCTTCGCCGACGAGCCGGAGGTGGTCGATGCGGACGCATGCCGCGATGTCCGGGCATGGAAGCACCCGGTTACCGCCGGCAGTGCCGTACTCCAGTTCCCACGCGATCTGGTGCGCGGCCCGGACCTTGCCGTCGACCTTCAGCCGGCCCGTGCCGGAGTCAGCGCGCACGGCACCCGTCCAGAGGTGGTGCTCGCCGTTCCGGTCGACGGAAGCGTCGAACCGCTGATGCAGTGACTTCGCCATCCCTGTCTCCTCGCTCCATCAGGAGCAGTCAGAGCACAGGACGGCCGCAACTCGGTTCCCCGGTGTCGACCGTCGACCACCGGCTGCGAAAAGTGTACGCGACGGTGCACGCGAAGGTGCACGAAAAGGTGCACGCGCGGTGCGCACCGCAATGGACGGCCGCGTACACCTTTGCCGTACACAGCCCGAGACCGCGTTTCCCCTCGTCGGGAGTGGTCTCGTTGGGTGCGCCCCCTGGGATTCGAACCCAGAACCTGCGGATTAAGAGTCCGTTGCTCTGCCGTTGAGCTAGAGGCGCGCCCGGTGCACTGTAGCGGCGGGGCGGTGACGCCCGCCGGGAGCGAGGCGAGGGTGGCTAAGGGGACTCGAACCCCCGACCTCCTGGACCACAACCAGGCGCTCTAACCAACTGAGCTATAGCCACCGCGGAGCCCGGACAGCATAGGCGCCCGTCGTGGGATCGCCTCTTGCGTCCTGGCCTCCGGCTCGTCCGGTGCCGTGCTGACCGCGTCTCCGTGGCCCACCGCACGACACGAAACGACGCCATGCGGTGGTGGGGGTCACCGAGGTGGCCCTCCTCCACCACATGGGAGCGAGGGTGGTGTGCGGGGGCGGCCCCTGCTGGAGGACCTCGCCCGCCAGCTCGGCCGCCATCGGACGCACCACCTGGTCACCATGGACCCGACGCACCGCTTGTCCCACGCCGAGCCGCTCCGCCGTCACCTACCGCCGCCGATGTCGGGGTGCAGGGGCCGACGAGGATCGAACGACGGGCCTCACCTACGCTGGGCACGGGCGCCGACGGGCCCGCGTGCCGCCGGCGTGTTGCCCCCGTAGCTCAGCTGGACAGAGCGGCTGCCTTCTAAGCAGCGGGTCGCAGGTTCGAGTCCTGCCGGGGGCGCCACAAATTCTCAGCTCAGAGGCCATTTCCTCTTTCGGAAGTAGTTCGCAAAGTAGGTTTCGTGCCACAGTCGTGCCACAACGGCGTGGCACGAGGTGGCACGGGAGGGACCTGATGGCACAGCGACGACGGGCCCGGCGCACGGCAGGCAGCATCCGCCGCCTCCCTTCGGGCCGGTACCAGGCCCGGGTACGGGCCGACGACGGCACCCTCCGCCCAGCGCCCGTCACGTTCGCCACCAAGGCCGACGCCGACCGGTGGGTGGCCTCCGTCATCACCGACAAGGCCCACGGCCGCTGGGTCGACCCTCAGGCGGAGAAGGTCACGCTGGGCGACTACGCCCAGCTCTGGCGCGACGGCAAGGCCGGCCTCGCTCCGAAGACCGAGGAGCTGTACGACTACCTGCTCCACCGGCTGGTCCTACCGGTGCTCGGCGACGTCGCCCTGGCCGAGCTCACGCCGGCTCGGGTGCGAGCCTGGCGGGCCGGCCTGCTCCGTGCCGGCCGGCCCGGTCCGACGACGGTCGCCAAGGCGTACCGGCTGCTCTCGTCGATCATGGCCACGGCGGTGGTCGACAACATCGTCAGCCGGAACCCCTGCGTCGAGAAGGGCGCCGGCGTGGAGCGCTCGCCGGAGATGCGCGTCGTCACGCCGGAGCAGGTGGCCGCCATCGCGGACGCCATCGAGCCGAGGTACCGGGCCCTCGTCCTCACCGCCGCCTACGCCGGGTGCCGGTGGGGGAGCTGGCCGCCCTGCGGCAGCGCAACGTCGACCTCCTCCACGGCATCCTCATCGTCGAGGAGCAGGTGGTCGAGCTGCGTGGTGGCATGCTCGTCTGCTGCCCGCCGAAGTCCGACGCCGGCCGGCGAGCCGTCCACCTGCCCGCCGGCCTGGTCGACGAGCTGCGCACCCACATGGCGCGGTTCGTTGCTGCCGACCCGGCTGGGCCGGTGTTCCCCAGCGAGAAGGGCGCCGTGCTTCGTCAGAGCAACTTCCGGGACCGGCAGTGGGTCCCGGCGCTGCGCATCGCGGGCGTCGAGAAGCTGCGGTTCCACGACCTCCGCCACGTCGCCGGGACCTTGGCCACCGTGTCGGGCGCCACTATCCGGGAGGTGCAGGCCCGGCTCGGGCACGCCTCGCCGGCCGCCGCGTACCGGTACCAACACGTGCTGGAGAACCGCGACGCCGAGATCGCTCGACGCCTCGACGGGTTTCTGCGCAGCGGCGGCGAGGCAGTCGCCACCCCGGCGCCACCGGTGCCTGTGGCCAGCGGCGGTTCCCGTCGGCGCCGCCGAGGGTGAGGCCTACACTGGTGGCGTGTCGACGCCGTCCGCGATGCCCGAACCGGAGGGCCACCTCGAGTTGCCCGTAGCGGAGCAGCTGGCCCGGGCTCGGCCGTGGGACCCTGCTCGCGGACCGGTGGTCGACGACCTGACCGACGACGAGGAAGCCGACTTCCTGACCGCCATCCAGCGCTGAGGTGTCGCGGCCGCCGGTCGTCGCGGTCGACACGAACGTCTTCGGCGCCGACCTCGTCCGGTCCACACACCGGCTCGTGGAGCTGTACCGGCCCCTCCTGGAAGGACGGCGTTTCCTCATCTCGTTCCAGACGCTCGCCGAGCTCCGCTTCGGTATGCACCGGCGCTCATGGGGCGAGCGGCGGCTCCGGCGGGCCGAGGACCACATCGCGCGCGCCGAGGTGGTCTGGCCCGGCCCTCGGCTGCTCGGTGCCTACGTGCGCCTGCGGGTGGCGTGTGAACGGGCCGGGCATGCGCTCGGTCAGCCCGAGCACGACGCGGACCGCTGGATTGCCGCGACCGCGCTGCAGCTGGGGATCCCGCTCGTCTCCGATGACCGGCTGTTCACGGGGACGCCCGGCCTGGTGTTCGAGAGGGCGCCGTAGGCGGTCGGCCGGCTTCGCAGCGGTCGCCAGAAGCCGTCATGCTGAACCCGAGGTCGAGCCAGGATCGGCCTTGCGCTGTTCCTCGCTGGCCTTCGCCTTGGCCCGCACCTCCTCGGTGGTGAAGAACGTCCCGGGCTTGTAGTTGTTGAACGCCTCCAGGGAGTCAGCCAGGCCGCGGAGGTTCTCGATGAACGCGGTCAGTTCCTGGCCCGGCTTCTTGGCGCCCCGCATGTGCCGGCGGGCCAGACCGTTGAAGGCGACCGCCAGCATGTCCTCCGGCGTCAGACGTTCCCGGCGCCGCTGGTGGAGCATCTCGGCGGGCAGGTCCTCCAAGTAGTCGGCGTCCGGGGCCACGAGCAGCGTGGCGGCATCGGCCCACGGCGCCGCCCTCTCGGCGACCAGCGGGAAGTTGTCCATGTGTCCCCACACCAGCATGAGCAGATACTCCCAGGGCCACTCGTGCTTGTAGCCGTCGGGGACGGCGAAGGCGAGGCGTCCGTCCTCGGGCGGGAGGAAGAAGTACAGGACCGGGAGGTCGAAGGTGCGGGCCAGGGCGACGAGCTCGTTGGCGGTGAACTGGCGCACCCGGTCGCCGGCCACGGATCCCTCGGCCTGGGCCACGCTGGCCTGGCTCCAGGGGGAGCCGGTGAACCTGCTCAGCCGCTCGGCGACCTCGGCCTGGGTGAAGCGACGGATCTCCCGGGCCCGGGACATGTTGTGGGCCACGACCTGGCTCGCCGTCCACGCCTTGGGCTCGGGCTTGTCCTTGGGTCTGGCCACCGGCACCTCCTGTCGCAGATCGGGGACGGACGGGGCGGTGGAGCTCGACCGTCTCGCTCTGTCCGGCTGCTATCGTGGCATACCTCATTACGTAGCGGTAATCCCCCGGACGGGAGCGTCATGCGCCTCAGCGATCTTCCTCCGTTCCTCCGTGTCGAGCAGGCCCAGGAGCTGACCCAGCTCGGGCGCACCCAGATCTACGAGCAGGCCCGGCGATTCCTGGACACCGGCGGCAGGGAGGGCATCCCTGCGGTGCGCTTCGGCCGCTGCGTGCGCATCCCCACCGCCGCCCTGCTCGCCATGGCCGGGCTCGATGACACGGCTGGGTCCGCCGGCGATGGCCGCTGAGGTCTCCGTCGAGCACGCCTACCCGGCGGCGTTCGCCTTCGTACGCCGCCACGGTCCCCAGGCACTGGCGGTGTTGCACGACCTGCTGGCCCACGCCGAGAGCCGGGGCGACGATCTGGTGGTGCGCGCCAGCGTGCGCCAGGTGGCCGGCCGGTTGGGCTTCGCCTCCAAGGACACTGTGCACCGCCAGCTCCGCTTGCTGATCCGGGCCGGCGTGCTCGAGCGCCTGGGCACAGCGCCGGCCCGCTTCGAGCCGCCCGCCTACCGGGTGGTGCTGGCCGGCACCGGCATCCGAGTGACCTTGGCGCGTGCCGATCGGTAACGACCACTTGGGGGTCGGCCCCGGGACGGGTGGCTCCGTGCGACTGGACGCCGCCACCCGGCCGCTCAGGCGCATCCTCCGGCCCATCGAGTGGGTGGTGCTGGAGGACGTCGCCCTCGACGCCACCGCCGACCAGAGCGGTGTCCTGGCGGCCCACACGAGCGCTCGGGCGGTGGCCGAGCACCTGGGCATCACGCCCGGCGCGGCAGCGAAGGCCCTGGCCCGCCCGCGGGCGGAGGGCCTGGTGCATCTGTCCCGCCAGCCCGGGGAGGCCGGCCGCTTTGGCCTGTCGGTCTACGAGCTCGGCGCCGTTCCCGGACTCGCCGTCATCGCCGGCGAGGCCGTGTACTCCTCGGCGCCGCCGGCCGAACAGCCACGCCTGGCGAAGCCACACACGGCGATCGCACACCGGGCGCAGCCACGACCTGCGACACCACGTCCGGCGTCGCCACGTTCGGCGGAGCGACACATGGCCGAGGACGAGACCGTGGAGTCGAACCAACAGCTCGACCTGCTCCACATGGAGCTGCCCGTTCCGAGGCGCCGCTCGTGACCAACGCGCTCCACCGCCGGCTGATCACCGAACCTTGGCCTCAGCCCAGCCCTGCACCGCTTACTCCTCCACGCCGACGCACCACTGCCATCCTCCGCCCTCCCTCCACTCCGCCACGAGCCCCCCAACCCCAACCCGTTCAGACACTTGCCAGCTCTCCGAGCAGGCGGCGGGACCGGCGGTGCGCTGAGCGATGCTGACCCTCACCGAGCTGCGCGACGCCGAGTACGTCATCTCCTCGGTGGCCCTCGGCGTCGACGAGTACTACGCCGGCATCGGCGAGGCCCCCGGCGTGTGGGCCGGCCGCTTCGCCCCCGCCCTGGGCCTGGAGGGCGTGGTCGACGCCGAGGACCTCCGCGCGCTGGTCGACGGCCACCACCCCCGCACCGGCGTCGACCTGCTGGCCGGGCGGCGCAAGCGCAAGGTCCACGTCTTCGACGCCACCTTCTCGCCCCCCAAGTCGGTGTCGACGCTGTGGGGCCTGGGCTCGCCAGAGACCGCCGCGGTGGTGTCGAGGGCCCACACCGAGGCGCTGGTGACCGCCCTGTCGTTCCTGGAGGACCAGGCGGCCGTGGCCCGCCAGCAGACCAAGGGCGTGCGCCGGCGGGTGCCCACCGCCGGGTTCGCGGTGGCCGGGTTCTTCCACCGCACCTCGCGCGAGGGCGACCCCCAGCTGCACACCCACTGCCTGATCGCCAACCTGGTGCGCCGCCCCGACGGCACCCACGTGGCCTTCGACGGCAATCCCCTGCACGACTGGGCCAAGGCGGCCGGCACCGTCTACCAGGCCGAGCTCCAGCGCCTGCTCACCCAAGAGCTGGGGGTGGCGTGGGGCCCCGACCGCAACAACACCCGGGAGATGGTGGGCATCGATCGCAAGGTGCTGCGGGCGTTCTCCAAGCGCAGCGTGGCCATCGAGGCCGAGCTGGAGGCCCAGGGCGCCGTCTACGAGTCGCCGGCGGCGCGCATGCGGGCCGACGACGCCGCCTCGCTGGCCACCCGCCCGGCCAAGGACCACTCCCTCACCCCCGCCTTGCTGGTCGAGCGCTGGCGCGACGAGGCCCGGGAACTCGGCATCGACTCGGCCGCCTCCCTGGAGGCGGCGGTGGGCGGCCGCCCCGGGCCCGCCCCGCTCTCCGCCGAGCAGGTCACCGCCGCCCTGTTGGATCCCGAGGAGGGCCTGTGCGCCCGCTCGGCCCGCTTCACCGAGGCCCAGGTGGTGGCGCAGGTGGCCGCCCTGTCGGCCGGGCGGTGGACCACGGCCGAGATCGCCGCCCTGGCCGGCGACTTCATCGCCTCCGAGCACGTGGTGCGTCTGGTGCCGGCCGACCAGGGCCGCCGCCGCCCCCCCGAGTGGTCCACGGTGGCCCATCGGACCCTGGAGGACGCCGTGCTGGCCCGCCTGGGGGAGCTGGCCGCCCGCCCCTGCCCCGCCCTCGACCCCGAGGCCGTGGAAGCGGCCATCGAGGCGGAGGGGCGCCTGGGGGCCGACCAGGCCGGCGCGGTGCGGGCCCTGTGCGGTCCCGGCACCGGGCTGCGCTCGGTGGTCGCCCCCGCCGGGTTCGGCAAGACCACCACGGTGCACGCGGCGGCCGCCGCCTGCACGGCGGCGGGGCGTCCGGTGCTGGGGGTGGCCACCACCAACCAGGCGGTGGCCGGCCTGCGCTCGGTGGGCCTGGAGGCCGCCACCATCGCCCGCCTGCGCCTCGACCTCGAGCACCGGCCCCTGGCGCCGGGCACGGTGGTGGTGCTCGACGAGGTGTCCCAGGTCTGCACCCGCGACGCCGCCTGTGTCGCCGACGCGGTGGCGGCCACCCCGGAGGCGTCGCTGTGGTGCCTGGGCGATCCCCGCCAGGCCCCGGCGGTGGGGGCCGGGGGCCTGGGGGCCGAGGTGGCCCGCCTGGGGGCCGAGGGCGCCATCGTGGCCCCGGCCCTGTCCACCAACCGCCGCCAGCGCCATGCCGGCGAGCGAGCGGCCCTGGACGAGCTG
>JBOGHR010000695.1:0-3391 GCA_050744905.1 Acidimicrobiales bacterium | reverse complement strand
CGCGCTGGCGTGGCTGTTGAGCTCGGTGACGAACTCGCCGACGGCCGGGTCGGGGAACGGGGCCTGCCAGCCGCCGTGGGTGAAGGCGTCGCTGGGATCTTCCTCAGGTCCCCCGGGAGCCTGCATCACGCCGTCGAGGGTCAGGAACGTCTGAACGGTGAGCTTCATGTCAGTGCAGACGGAGCGACGCGCTGATTCTTAGCGCATCTCGAGCTCGCATGCGCGCTTGACGGCGTACCGATTCGGCGTTCTGCTCGGAGGAGGCTTGCCGACGGAACGGGAGGCCAGAACTGCTCCCGCACGAACGCGGCAGCCCGACTGCACCTGCGGGGTGCCAGCGCATCGGCGACGCGCCGCCGCGGTGAGTGGCGGCGCCACGAGGCGCCGAGTCCTGCTCCCAGCGTGTGTTCCCGCGCGCAGCACCAGTGCCGAAGTTGTCAAGGGCTGGTCGCGACGACCCCGGCCCGGGGCGAGCAGAGCCAGCGGGGGACGAGGCGCTCGAAGGGTGCCGGCATCACCAGGTGCAGCGTCCCCATCCCGACCAGCAGGGCCGCCAGGGCGCGTGATCCGTCCTACGGCACCGGTCGGCGTCGCGTATCACCGGCCGAAAGGTGTCGCGGCGGGCACCGGCCCCGTACCGCTCCGGCGTGTGCCGCTCGACGCCGAGCTCCGGCTGCACGAGGGGCCGCGGCGTAGCATGTCGTCACCGTCCCGGGTCGAAGTGTCGGACGCCAGCATCGCCGACGCGGGGCGAAGCAGGCGCCGTCCGTCAGCGGGAGAGGACGGCCTCCAGCTCGGCGAACAGCCGCTCGGCGTCCTCGAGGTCGGCGGCGATGCAGGTGGCGCCCATCTTCCCGAACCCGGGGACGGCGCCCAGCAGGTGGAGGCACACGCCGGCGCCGGTGGCGGGGTCGTAGGCGATGCCCGCCCGGTCCACCGCCTCGATGACCTGGGCCGGCGTGCGGCCCACCAGCCGCTCCGACTTGAGGTTGTCGGTGGCGACGTAGCGCCGGGGCGCCCCGCCGGCGACCAGCTCGCCCGACGCCGGGTCGTAGCTGGCGCCGGTGGCCAGGCGGGCCATCCAGTAGGGGTGGGTGGTCCCCCCCATGCGGAGGTTGATCTCGCTCAGGAAGACCTCGTGGGCGTCGCCCGCCGGCACCACGATGAAGTCGATCCCGAACGAGCCGATGACCCCCTCGCCCGCCAGCACCCCGGCCACGGCCAGGGCCGCCTCCTGGATCCGGAGGCGGTAGCGGGCGTCGGCGGGGAACCGGCAGCCGAGGTACACGTGGTTGCTGGGCCCGCCCAGGATCTGGTCGTGGGTGGAGATCACCTCGTAGGCGCCGTCCGGGGCGATGCGCACCTGCACGCTGGGCGAGACGACGTCCTCGGCCCGCAGCAGCTCCTCGACGATCCCCCCGTCGGCCTCGATCTTGGCGGCGAAGGTCGGCCAGGACTCGTCCGACGCGCAGAAGGTGGTGGCCGACCGCAGGAGCGGCGAGGCCAGCCCGGCCAGGTCGACGAGGGCGTTGCCCTGCCCGGAGAAGCCGTGGTTGAGCTTGATGACGACCGCCTCGGCGTCGGGGCGGCGCTCCCGCAGCCGGTGCACCGCCGTCTCCACCTCGTCCAGCGAGAACAGCGCCTCGTCGCCCTCCAGCACGGCCACCCCCGCCTTGCGGGCGACCTGGCGGGAGCCGGTCTTGGACCCCAGCAGGGCCAGGTCGGGGTGGGGGCCGTAGAACGGCAGGCCGAGCATCTCGCCCAGCGCCTGCTCGGCCGGCGTCATGTTGAACGGCAGGACGTGCGCCTGCTCGGGCGGGCCGGCCAGCTCCCGGACCCGGGCCACCACCTCGGGCCGGTGGAGCAGCTTCTCGGTGAGCGGCAGCGGCGACGGGTCGTCGAGGGTGACCATGGCGAGGCGGGCCCGGGCGTGCGCCGGGCCGGGCACGAAGCGCAGGTAGTACTCGACGATCGCCTCGTCCACCGGCAGGGAGGTGAGGTACACCATGCGCAGGTCGGGCCGGCGCAGCAGGAGCGTGGTGTACAGCATCCGCTCCTCGTAGAACTGGATGCCGGTGATCTTGCGCAGCTCGGCCAGGGCGAAGGTGGGCGACGGCAGGACCACCAGCGTCCCGGCCCCCGGCTCGGTGGCGTGCCGGCGCCCGCGGCCGTCGGCGAAGGCCCGCTGGCGCTCGTGCCACGCCGACGGGGGGGCGGCGGCCCCCGTGCCGGTCAGGAGACGACCCCCCCGAGCGCCTCGTCCACGGCGGAGAGGACGTCGTCGGCCAGCCGCACGCCCGAGGCCGCCGCGTTCTGCCGCACCTGCTCGGGGCGGCTGGCGCCGACGATGGCCGAGGACACGACGGGCCGGCGCAGCACCCAGGCCAGGGCCAGCTGGGACAGGGCCAGCCCCGCCCGATCGGCCACGGGCACGAGGCGCTGCACCGCCCCGAGCACGTCGTCGCCGCGCCAGCGCTCCATCCAGTGCCCGATGGCCGGGTCGGCGGCCCGGCTCCCCTCGGGCGGAGGCGACCCGGGCCGGTACTTGCCGGTGAGCACGCCCTGGGCCAGGGGGGAGAAGGCCAGGTTGCCGATCCCCTCCTGGGCGCAGAGCGGGAACAGCTCGCGCTCGGGCGCCCGCCACAGCATCGAGTAGTGGGGCTGGCTGGAGACGAACCGGGTGACGCCCGGGACGGCGTGGGCCGCCCGTACCTGGTCGGGCGTCCACTCGCTGAAGCCCACGTGGCGGGCCTTGCCCTGGCGCACGAGGGCGCTGAGGGCCTCCATCGTCTCCTCCAGCGGCGTGTCAGCGTCGAAGCGGTGGCACTGGTAGAGGTCGACGTGGTCGGTGCGCAGGCGGCGAAGGGAGGCGTCGCACTGCTTGGCCACCTGGGCGGCCGACAGGCCCCGGTCGGCGTCCGACATGGGGAAGAACGCCTTGGTGGCCAGCAGGTAGGTGCCCCGGTCCATCCCCGACAGCGCCTCGCCCAGGAACGACTCGGCCCGGCCCCGGCCGTAGACGTTGGCGGTGTCGAACAGGTTGATGCCGGCGTCGAGGGCGGCTGCGATGCAGGCCCGGCCCCGCTCGGCGTCCACCGAGGACCCGTAGGTCAGCCACGAGCCGAGGCTGATCTCGGGCACGTCAAGGTCGCTCGCCCCCAGGCGCCGGTAGTTCACCTCGCCTTGCTACCAGAACCGGCGCCGGTGGTCGACGGGGCGGGCCCGGGCCCGGCGGTCCCGGCGGGCCCCGGGCGGGGCCGGCCGTGGGCATCCTGGCGCCCGTGTCCCGCCTCCCCTCTCCGGGCATCGGCCGATCGTCGGGATGATGCTGATCGCCGCCGCGACGAGGCCCCGGGCCCCGGCTCAGGCCGCAGGGGCGGGCGGGGAGCCC
>JBOGHR010000694.1:0-1660 GCA_050744905.1 Acidimicrobiales bacterium | reverse complement strand
GACCAGGGCCAGGGCGACGCGGCCCATGGGTCCTCCCTCGTCGTCCGGGGACGGGAACGGGGGGAAGGGCCGGCCGGGCCGGGCCGGGGTGGAGCGCGGGCGCCGCTCGGTGCGGCGCCGAGGTCAGCCGGTCAGGAGGCCTCGCGGGCAGGGCCCAGGCGGGCCCGCAGCTGGAGCACGGCCTTGGTGTGGATCTGGCACACCCGGCTCTCGGTGACCCCGAGGACCTCGCCGAGCTCGGCCAGGGTGAGGCCCTCGTAGTAGTAGAGGGTGAGGACGATCTTCTCCCGGTCGGCCAGGCGGTTGATCGTCTGGGCCAGGATCTGCTTCATCTCCTCGACCTCGAACACGGCGACCGGGCCCTCGCGCTTGTCGGCGAGGGTGTCGCCGAGCGTGGCCGACTCGCCCCGCTCGCCGCCCACCGACAGCACCTCGTCGAGGGCCACCAGGCCGACGAAGGAGATCTGGGTGAACAGGGACTGCAGCTCGGCCTCCGACATGCCCATCTCCTCGGCCACCTCGGCGTCGGTGGGCGTCCGCAGGAGCTTGGCCTCCAGGGCGGAGTAGGCCTTCTCGACGCTCCGGGCCTTGGCCCGCACCGACCGGGGCACCCAGTCGATCGCCCGCAGCTCGTCGATGATGGCGCCCTTGATGCGGGCGATGGCGTAGGTCTCGAACTTGATCCTGCGCTCGGGATCGAACTTCTCAATGGCGTCGATGAGCCCGAAGATGCCGTAGCTGACCAGGTCGGCGTGCTCGATGTTCTGGGGCAGCCCCACCGACACCCGGCCGGCGACGTACTTGACGAGCGGCGAGTAGTGGACGATGAGGCGGTCCCGGGCGCGGGGTGACGCCGCCTTCTTGTACTCCTTCCAGAGCTGCTCGAGGACCCGCTGGTCTTCTTCGGTCTCCACACCATCCCCGCTCTGCACCGGCGGTCCGGGGAAGTGTAAGCGCGGGCCCCCGGGGCGACGGGCCCCCGGGGCGACGGGCCCCGACCGGTGGGCGAGGCGGTCACGACGGCGCCACCCGCTCCCACCAGCCACCCCCGCCCCGGGCCCAGCCGTCCTGCTCCAGGCGCACCAGGGCCAGCGCCACGCGCGAGGGCGGGAGCGACGTCGCCCGGGCCAGCTCCTCCACGGTGACGGCCTGCCAGCCCAGGGCGTCCAGCACGGCCGCCTCCTCGCCGGTCGGCGGCGGCCGCCGGTCGGGGCGGGGCGGAGCGGAGGCCGTCTCCAGGGCGAGGGCGACGAGCACGTCGCCGCTGTCGCGCGCCGGCGGGCAGCCGTCGGCCAGCAGGGCGTTGGTGCCGGCCGACGCCGGGCTGCGGACGGGACCGGGCACGGCCATGACGGTGACGCCCCGCTCGGCGGCGGCCCGGACGGTGTGGAGGGAGCCGCCGGCGGCGTGCGACTCCACCACCACCAGCACGTCGGCCAGGGCGGCGATGAGGCGGTTGCGGGCCGGGAACCGCCACGGCTCGGGGCGGGCGCCCAGGGGCGCCTCGGACAGCAGCACGCCGGCCAGGGCGACGCGCCGCCACAGGTCGGCGTGGCGCCGGGGGTAGACGACGTCCAGGCCGCTGCCGACCACCCCGACGGGCGGGGCGGCGGGGGCCCGGGCGCCCAGGGCGCCCTCGTGGGCCGCCCCGTCGATGCCC
>JBOGHR010000693.1:0-2237 GCA_050744905.1 Acidimicrobiales bacterium | reverse complement strand
GGCTGAGGCGGCGGCCGCCGGCGCTGCGAGAGAATGGCGGGGATGGGCGACCGCTTCGAGTACGTCGACGTGCGCGTCGACGGCGACGACGGCCCCATCATCTCGGGCTTCTCGGCCCGCATCCCCGCCGAGGGGCTCACCGCCATGGTGGGCCCGTCGGGGTCGGGCAAGACGACCCTGCTGCGCCTCCTGAACCGCCTGGAGGACCCCGATGCGGGGGTCGTGCTCCTCGACGGCGCCGACGTGCGCGCCTACGACGTGCTCGCCCTGCGCCGCCGCGTCCAGTACGTGGGGCAGGTGCCGGTGACCTTCCCGGGCACGGTCGCCGCCAACCTGGGCGCCGCCGACCCGGAGGCGCTCGTGGCCCGGGTCGGGCTGCCGCCGTCACTGCTCTCCCGGGAGGCCGACCGCCTGTCGGTGGGCGAGGCCCAGCGCATGTGCCTGGCCCGCTCGCTCGCCCTCGGCCCCGAGGTGCTGGTCCTCGACGAGCCGACGGCGGCGCTCGACACGGGGTCGAAGGCCGAGGTCGAGGCGCTCGTGCGCTCGCTGGCCGACGAGGGCCTCACCGTGGTGATGGTGACCCACGACCCCCGGCAGGCGTCGCACCTGGCCGACCGCGTGGTGGAGGTCCGGCCGTGAGCGCCGCCTCCCGGACCGGGGGCCGGGCGGCGGGCGGCGGGCCCTGCGACCGGCTCCGGCCCGCGGGTGGGCGGTGAACGACCTCAGCGGCGCCATCAGCTACGCCGACGTGGCGTTGGCCGTCGCCCTCGTGGCCGTCGCGGCGGGCATCTCCCGCATCCGGGGCCTGGGGCTGGAGGGCGACATGGCCGTGGCCCTGGGCCGGTCGTTCGCCCAGCTCCTGGCCGTCGGCTACGTGCTGGCGTTCGTGTTCGACGGCCACGGCGGGCTCTCCGCCGTGGTCCTGGCCGCCATGGTGGCCACCGCCTCGTTCACCGCCGGGAGGCGAGCCCGGCGGGTCCCCGGCGCCCGGGCGGTGGCGGCCGTGTCCCTGGGCGCGGCCACCGTGGGGACGCTGGGGGTGCTGGCGGGGCTCGGGATCGTGCCGGTGGAGGCGCGCACGGTCGTCCCGCTCGGCTCCATGGTCCTCTCCAACGCCATGATCAGCGCCTCGCTGGTGATGACGACCCTGCGCGACGACCTGGCCGCCGGCCGGCGGGAGGTGGAGGCCCGCCTCAGCCTGGGCCAGACCGCCCACCACGCCTCGCTGCCCTGGCAGCGGCGGGCCCTCCGCAGCGGGATGCTGCCCATCGTCGACAGCACCAAGGTGGTCGGCCTGGTGGCCCTGCCCGGCGCCATGACGGGCATGATCCTGGCCGGCGCCGAGCCCCTGGACGCCATCCGGCTCCAGATGGTGGTGATGTACATGCTCCTCGGCGGCAACGCCTTCGCCGCCGTGGTGGCGGGCGAGCTGACCGTGCGCCGGCTGTTCACCGCCGACCACCAGCTGGTGCGCGGCCTGCGCCGGGTGGCCCCGTAGCCGGGCCCGACGAGTCGTTGCGCCGTCGAGGGCGCGCTCGTAGGCTGCGGCCGCGGACCGGGGGCCCGCGGCGGTCGACTGCGCCACCGGCAACCAACAGCGATCGCCGCCCACCGACGGGAGACCCACATGCCCAGCCGCTTCCCGACCCGCCTCGCCGCCTCGGTCCTCGTCGTGGTCGCCCTCGCCGGCGCGTGCGGCGGCGACGACGACGACGACGATGCCACGGCCGGCGACGACGCCACGACCACCGCGGCCGCCGCCGGAGACGCCGGCACCGTCACCGTCACCGCTGTGGACTACTCGTTCGAGGGGCTTCCCGACGAGGTCGACGCCGGCACCAGGGTCGTGTTGGAGAACGGGTCCACCCGCGAGCTCCACGAGTTCGTCGCCATCCGCATCCCCGACTCCGAGACCCGCCCCGTCTCCGAGCTGGTCCAGCTGCCCGAGGCCGAGATCGACGCCCTGTTCGGGTCCACCGAGCCGGCGACGGTCCTGCTCGCCCCGCCCGGCGGCGAGATGATCGCCGCCGTGGGCGACGGCACCCTCTCCGAGCCCGGCCGCTACGCGGTCGTGTGCTTCATCCCCACCGGCGCCGACCCGCAGGCCTACCTGGAGGCGGCCCAGTCGGCCACGGAAGGCCCGCCCGACGTGGCCGGCGGCCCGCCCCACGTGGCCAACGGGATGTTCGCCGAGCTGAACGTCACCTGAGCGCCTGCACCCGGCGGCCGCTCCACCG
>JBOGHR010000692.1:0-5947 GCA_050744905.1 Acidimicrobiales bacterium | reverse complement strand
GCCCCGGGCGACGCTGGCGTCCCGCCACGCCCGCCACCGGGCCTCGCCGGCGAAGCGGGGCCGGGGCCGGGCCGGCACGACCTCGGCCTGCCGCCACACCCTGGAGAACCGCTGGACGGCGGTGACGGTGGTGAGCGCCAGCATGACCCACAGCACGGGGACCAGCATGGAGCTGACCAGCAGGCCGAAGCACAGCAGCCCGATGCGCTCGGCCCGCTCCATGAGGCCGCCCCTGGCCGTGTAGCCGAGCGACTCGGCCTTGGCCCGCTGGTAGGAGATGAGCGCCGAGGTGCCCAGCACGGCGAACGGCAGCAGCGCGGCGCGCCCGCCGTGCTCGCCGGCCAGGTACCACGCGATGCCGCCCAGCACCAGGGCGTCGGTGACCCGGTCCGACACCGAGTCGAAGAAGGCGCCGCGGGGGCCGGCGGTGCCCGCCGCCTTGGCGACGGGGCCGTCGAAGAGGTCGAGCAGGGCGGCGGCGACCAGCAGGGCGAGGCCGGCGCCCAGCCGCCCGGTGCCGATGGCGACGGCGGTGGCGGCGCCGAGGACGAGCCCGAGAGCGGTGAGGTGATCGGCCGTCAGGCCGGTGCGGCGGACGGTGGCGGCCACCGGCCCGGTGACCCTGTCCACGCCGGTGCGCCAGCGTCCGTCGAACACGTTGCGGCTCCTGGGAGAAGGTGGGAGTGCGCCAACAAGCTACCACCCGCCCTGGCTACGCTTGCGCCTTCGGAGCAGTGACGACCGAAGGCGAGGCGCCCGGTGAAGAGCTTCCCGTCCAGCAAGATCCGCAACGTGGCCCTCGTCGGGCACGGCGGGGCCGGGAAGACGACGCTGGCCGAGGCGCTGCTCGCCTGCTCGGGCGCCCTCAGCCGCCAGGGCCGGGTCGAGGACGGCAACACCACCACCGACTTCGACCCCGAGGAGGTCAAGCGGGGCATCTCGCTGTCGACGGCCATGGCGCCGCTGGTGCACAAGGGCCACAAGATCAACGTCCTCGACTGCCCCGGCTACGCCGACTTCATCGGCGAGGTGGAGGCCGCCCTGCGGGTGGCCGACCTGGCGGTGTTCGTGGTGAGCGCCGTCGAGGGCGTCGAGGTGCAGACGGAGGCGGCCTGGAAGCTGGCCGCGTCGCTGGGCCTGCCCCGCACGGTCTTCGTCAACAAGCTGGACCGGGAGCGGGCCAGCTTCGACCGCACCCTCGATCAGCTCCAGGAGGCGTTCGGGGCGGGCGTCGCCCCTCTCGAGCTGCCCATCGGCGAGGAGGACCGCTTCCGCGGCGTGGCCGACCTGCTCACCGACACCGCCATCACCTACGACACCGGCACGGCCGTCACCGGGGCCATCCCCGACGAGATGGAGGCCCGGGAGCACGAGGTCCACGAGAACCTGGTGGAGGGCATCGTGGTGGGCGACGACGACCTCATGGAGCGCTACCTGGAGGGCGACGTGCCCAGCCCCAAGGAGCTGGAGGACACCCTGGCCAAGGGGGTGGCCGCCGCCCAGGTGTTCCCGGTGGTGTGCGGGTCGGCGGCGCGCTGCGTCGCCATCGACCGGCTGGCCGACTTCATCTGCGAGATCGGCCCCTCGCCCGTCGACCGCCCGCCGGTGACGGTCGCCGCCGGCGACGGCACCACCCAGGTGCGCTGCGACCCGGCCGGCCCTCCGCTGGCGCTGGTGTGGAAGACGCTCGCCGACCCCTACGTCGGCAAGGTCTCGCTGTTCAAGGTGCTGTCGGGGACGATCAAGCCCGACACGGTGCTCACCAACCCCCGCACCGGCGGCGACGAGCGGCTCCACGCCCTGTTCACCCTGCGGGGCAAGGAGCAGGACACCGTGTCCGACGTCCCCGCCGGCGACCTGGCGGCGGTGGCCAAGCTGGCCGGCACCACCACCGGCGACACGCTCGCCCCCAAGGGCACCCCGGTGCGGGTCCCCACGCCGCCGTCACCCGAGCCGGTGCTCTCGATCGCCATCAGGCCCAGGTCCAAGGGCGACGAGGACAAGCTCATGACCGCCCTGCACAAGCTCCAGGACGAGGACCCCGCCCTGGTCGTCCGCCGCGACGACGAGATCCACCAGACCCTGCTGGCCGGCATGGGCGAGACCCACCTGGCCATCGTCACCGAGCGCCTGGCGCGCAAGTTCTCCGTCGACGTCGACGTGGAGGGCGTCCAGGTGCCCTACCGGGAGACCATCACCAGGCAGGCGGAGGCCGAGGGCAAGTACAAGAAGCAGACCGGCGGGCACGGCCAGTTCGGGGTGGCCTTCCTGCGGGTGGAGCCGATGGGCCGGGGCGAGGGCTTCGCCTTCGTCGACCAGATCGTGGGCGGCGCCGTCCCCCGCCAGTTCATCCCCGCCGTGGAGAAGGGGGTGGCCGAGGCCATGGCCCGGGGCGGCGTGTACGGGTACCCGGTGGTGGACGTCAAGGTCACCCTCTACGACGGCAAGTACCACTCGGTCGACTCGTCGGAGATGAGCTTCAAGATGGCCGGGTCCATCGGCTTCAACGAGGCCATGGCCAAGGCAGGGCCCGTCCTGCTCGAGCCCGTCTCGCTGCTCGAGGTGACCGTCCCCGCCGCCTACCAGGGCGACGTCATGGGCGACCTCAACGCCCGCCGGGGCCGGGTCCAGGGCACCGACGCCGGCAACGACGGCGAGCAGATCATCACCGCCATGGTCCCCACCTCGGAGGTCCAGCGCTACGCCATCGACCTGCGCTCGCTCACCGGCGGGCGGGGGCGGTTCACCGTCGCCCACGACCACTACGACCCCCTCCCCCAGCACCTCTACGACAAGGTCGTCCGCAAGGCCGAGTAGGCGGGGGCCGGGCCGGGGCGCCGGGATCCCGACCGCCGAGCGCTCAAGTCGCCCGGCGGGGCGGCCGATCACCCGACACGGAGCCCGGGTCGGTGCGCTCCTGCGAGGTTGTTCCCGGAGGTGGGCGGGATCGCGGTGCCCGCCGGCCCGGGCCCGCAGGCGCCGGGCCCTCGCCCCTTCCGAGCTGCGACCAGTCCTCGGGGTTGTCCTCCACGAAGTGGGCCACGACGGACCCGTCGACGCCGTCCACCAGCACCAGCCCCCGCTTGGCCGGGGGGTCCTCGGCCGAGTACAGCAGGATCCGCCACGTGGGCCGGCTGCGCAGGCCGCGCCACGCCAGCTGGGCCGAGGCGTGGCCGATGGGGAACCCGACGCTGCGGGAGGCGGCGACCAGGGCGTCGGTCTCCCGCACGCCGAGGCGCCAGCCGGCGGCCAGGTGGAACGCCCCGGCGGCGCCCAGCAGCACGGCGGCGAGCAGCATGCCGTCGTTGACCAGCACGCCGCCGTCGGACCGGGTCGCCCACAGCCCGGCGCAGGCGGCGGCCACCACCAGGTGGATGACGCCCGGGACACGGCGGCGGCTGTTGTCGGGGAAGGTGTACGGCCCCCGGTAGGCCGTGACGTCGAGGTCCTCGGGCAGCTCGTCGTGGGCCCCGTCGTCGGGTGCCGCCGCGCCGCCGCCCCCGTTCCCCCCGTCCGTCGCGCGCCCGGCCACCGCCTCAGGCTACGACGGCCACGCCTCCCGCAGCCGCTCGGCGGTCGCGTCCAGCGACTCGGGCAGGACCCGGGTCTCGGCCACCGAGGTCATGAAGTTGGTGTCGCCCTCCCAGCGGGGCACGACGTGGAGGTGGAGGTGGTCGGGCAAGCCGGCGCCCGCCGAGCGCCCCAGGTTGGCGCCGACGTTGAGCCCGTGGGGCCGGTAGGCGGCCTTGATGGCCCGCACCGAGGCGGCCACGGCCGACCACAGCTCGGCCGCCTCGGCGCCCTCCAGGTCCTCCAGCTCCGAGGTGTGGCGCACGGGCATGACCATCACGTGGCCCGACGTGTAGGGGTAGGCGTTGAGGACCACCGCCGCCCGCTCCCCCCGCCACACCACGGCGCTGGCCTCCTCCAGCACCCGGCACAGCACGCACCCGTCCCCGGGCGGCGGCTCGCCGGACGAGACGTACCCGGCCCGCCACCCGGCCCACAGCCGCTCGAGGGTCACGACCGGCGGCCGTCTCCTACGCCGACCGCGAGTCGACCTCGGCGCGGAGGCGGCGCACGAGCTCGTCCACCGGCACGCCCCGCTCCGGGCGGTCCTGGCCCCGGGCGTTGACCCCCACCGTGCCGGCGGCGGCGTCGTCGTCGCCCACCACCAGCACGTAGGGCAGCTTCTCCAGCTTGGCCCGCCGGATGCGGGCGCCCAGCGGCTCGTCGCCCGGCACCCAGTCGGCCCGGAAGCCCTCCCCCCGCAGCCGGGAGGCCACCGCCGCCGCCAGGTCGTCGTGGTCGTTGCGCACGCCGAGGACCCGGGCCTGCACCGGCGCCAGCCAGGCGGGGAAGGCGCCGGCGTGGTGCTCCACCAGCACGCCGAAGAAGCGCTCGACGGAGCCGAACAGGGCCCGGTGGATCATGTACGGGCGGTGGCGGGCGTTGTCGGCCCCGGTGAACTCCAGGTCGAAGCGAGGGGGCAGCTGGAAGTCGACCTGGAGGGTGGACATCTGCCAGCGCCGGCCGATGGCGTCGCGGATGTGCACGTCGATCTTGGGGGCGTAGAAGGCCCCCTCCCCCTCGGCCACCACGTAGGCCAGACCGGCTGCCTCCAGCGCCCGCCGCAGGGCCTCGGTGGCGACGTCCCAGTCGGCAGCGTCGCCCACGTACTTCTCGGGCCGGGTGGCCAGCTCGGCCTCGAACTCCTCGAAGCCGAAGGCCCGCAGGACCTCGAGCACGAACGCCAGCAGGCTGGCCAGCTCGGGGCCGAGCTGGTCGGGGGTGCAGAAGATGTGCGCGTCGTCCTGGGTGAAGCCCCGGGCCCGCAGCAGGCCGTGCAGGACGCCCGAGCGCTCGAAGCGGTACACCGTGCCCAGCTCGAACAGCCGCAGGGGCAGGTCCCGGTAGGAGCGCTGCTGCGACTTGTAGACGAGGATGTGCATGGGGCAGTTCATGGGCTTGGGGTAGTAGGTGGCCCCCTCCACATCCATGGGCGGGTACATGGCGTCGGCGTACCACTCGAGGTGACCGGAGATCTCGAAGAGCGTGGAGCGGGTGAGGTGGGGCGTGTAGACGAACTGGTAGCCGGCGGCCTCGTGCTCGGCCCGCGAGTAGTCCTCCATGAGCTTGCGGACCAGGCCGCCCTTGGCGTGGAAGAGGGGGAGGCCGCTGCCGATCTCGGGGGGGAAGTGGAACAGGTCCAGCTCGACGCCCAGGCGGCGGTGGTCGCGCCGCTCGGCCTCCTCCAGTTGGCGCAGGTGGTCGGCCAGGGCCTTCTCCGACTCCCAGGCCGTGCCGTAGATCCGCTGGAGCTGGGGCTTGCCCTCGTCGCCCCGCCAGTAGGCGCCGGCCACCCGGGTGAGCTTGAACGCCCCCAGCCGGGAGGTCGACGGCACGTGCGGGCCCCGGCACAGGTCCACGAACCCCTCGGTGTTGCGGTAGGCGCTCACCGCCCCGTCCCCGGCGCCCTCGCCGGGGTCGACGCCCTCGATGATCTCGACCTTGTAGGGCTGGTCGGCGAAGAGGGCCAGCCCCTCGTCGCGGGTGAGCTCCTGGCGGACGAAGGGCTGGTCCTCCTTCACGATCTCCCGCATGCGGGCCTCGATGCGCTCGAGGTCCTCGTCGCTGAACGAGGCGCCGCCAGGTAGCTCGAAGTCGTAGTAGAAGCCGTTCTCGATGGGTGGGCCGATGGCGAACTTGGCCCCCGGCCACAGCTGGAGGACGGCCTGGGCCATCACGTGGGCGGTGGAGTGGCGCAGGATGCTCCGCCCCTCGGGGCTCGACGCGGTGATGATCTCCACCACCCCGCCCTCCGGCGGGAGGGGGGCGCCGAGGTCGACCTCCGCCCCGTCGACCCGGGCGGCGATCGCCGCCCTGGCCAGCCCGGGGCCGATGGAGGCGGCGACGTCGGCCGCCGTGGAGGCGGCCGGCATCTGGC
>JBOGHR010000691.1:0-3109 GCA_050744905.1 Acidimicrobiales bacterium | reverse complement strand
CACGGGCGCCGGGCCTCGACGCGAAGGTTCAGGGCTCGCAGCGGCCGCCCAGGTGGCGGGCGAGGAACGCCTCGGCCGCCGCGTAGAAGCGCAGCCGGTTCTCGGGCTTGGCGAAGCCGTGCCCCTCGTCCTCGAAGAGGAGGTACTCGTGGTCGATGCCCTTGTCGGCGAGGGCGGCCACGAACTGCTCGGACTCGGCCTGCTTCACCCGCGGGTCGTTGGCCCCCTGGGCGATCAGCAGGGGGATCCGCACCGCTCCCACCCGGGACAACGGCGAGCGCGACCAGAGGAAGTCCTCCTCGGTGGCGGGGTTCCCCACCCGGGTGTGGAACTGGGCCACCAGGGGGGCCCAGTAGGGCGGGATGCTCTCGATGAGCGTCTTGAGGCTGGACGGGCCCACGATGTCGACGGCGCAGCGGAACAGCTCGGGCGTGAAGGTGGCGCCCACCAGGGCGGCGTAGCCCCCGTAGGAGCCGCCGTAGATCGCCAGCCGGTCCCGGTCGGCCCAGCCCCGGTCCACGGCCCACTCGACGGCGTCGACCAGGTCGTCGTGCATGCGCCCGCCCCATTCGCGGTCGCCGGCGCTCACGAAGTCCTTCCCGTAGCCGACCGATCCCCGGTAGTTGACCTGGAGGCACAGGTAGCCGCGGTTGGCCAGCCACTGGGCCTCGGGGTTGAGCCCCCACACGTCCCGGGCCCACGGGCCGCCGTGCACGTCGAGCACGGTGGGCAGGGCGCGGCGCTCGGCGCCGGGCGGGAAGGTGGCGTAGCCGGAGATCTCCAGGCCGTCGCGGGCCTCGTAGGAGAACGGCTCCATCGCCGCCAGCGCGTAGCGGGTCAGCTCGGGCTGGTGGTGGAACAAGAAGGCGCCCTCGCCGGTGCGGCGGTCGAAGGAGAAGTACGACACCGGCCCGTCGTCGGCGGTGAAGCCGACCAGCCAGACCTGGTTGGCGTCGTCGCGGTTGGCCACCCGCATGTCGCCCGGGTGCAGGGCCCGCATGGCGGCCACGTCGGCGGCCAGCGACGGGTCGAGGACCTCCCACTCCAGGCGCTCGCGCAGGAAGCCCACCAGCTGCGCCTCCCGGGTGTCGGGGTGCACGACCACGTCGGTGACGTCGAAGCGGGGGTCCTCGGCCAGCACCACGGGCTCGCCGCCGGCCAGCGGCATCCGCAGCAGCCGGCCGGCGTTGGCGCCCTGCGACGAGATCATCAACAGGGCGTCGCCGCCGGCCGTGAAGTCGACGGGGACGGTGCTGAGCGAGTCCTCCTGGCCCACCTGGTGGAAAGGCCGCCACTGGTCGTCCTCGTCGTCGCGCACCATGACGACCAGCCCGCCGTCGGGCGTGGGCGCCACCGCGGCGCGCACCCGGAGGTCGTGATCCGCCACCCAGCCCACGAAGCCGGGGTTGTCGGCCACCTTGTCGAGCTCGCCGGTCGCCAGGTCCAGCCGGTAGACGTCGTGGAGCTGGGGGTTGTCCTTGTTGAGGCCGACCAGCACCGTGCCCGGGTGGTCCTTGGACACGTCGATCACCTGGGCCTGCACCCCGTCGAAGGCGGTGAGCTCCCGGTTCTCGCCGGTGTCGAGGTCGGCGGCGAACAGGTGCCAGTCCTCGTCGCCTCCCTTGTCCTTGAGGTACAGCAGGTGGCGGCCGTCGTGGGCCCAGAAGTACTGGCGGATCCCCCGGTCCCGGTCGGCGGTGACCGGCCGGGCGTCGTCGGCGCCGACGTCGCACACCCACACGTTGAGCACGCCGTCGTCGGGAGCCACCCACGCCAGGCGGCGGCCGTCGGGCGAGATCCTCGGCACCACCCGCTCCGGGTTGCCGAACAGGACGTCGCGCGGGATCAGCTCGGGGGTCGTCGCCATGGTCCTCCACGGTAGAGTGCGGGCGCCCGTCGAGGGGCCAGCGAGGAGGCAGCCAAGTGGCCGTGACCGCGTACGTGCTCATCCAGACCGAGGTCGGCAAGGCGGCGCAGGTGGCCGACCAGGTTGCGCGCATCGACGGCGTCGTCTCGGCCGACGACGTCACCGGCCCCTACGACGTCATCGTGCGGGCCGAGGCCGGCTCGGTGGACGAGCTGGGCCGCATGGTGGTGAGCAAGGTCCAGCTCATCGACGGGATCACCCGCACCCTCACCTGCCCCGTCGTGCACCTGTAGGCGCGGGGTCAGCCGGCGGGGATGGTCATGGCCCGGATGGCGAGGCCCGTCACGAACAGCCCGCCCAGGCCGTAGAGCAGGTGGATCCGAGAGCGGAGCTGGTGGCGGTACGAGTACAGGATGCCGACGGCGGCCAGCGCCACGAACCCGTAGAACATGTGGAACCGGGCCGGCTCGGGGTCCCGGCCGGACAGCAGCCGGACGCCCAGCACGGCCTGCACGAGCACGGCCGCCTGGGCGGCGGCGGTGAACCACCACAGGGCCCGGTGCCGCAGGACCGGGAACCGCTCGGCGCCCAGCGCCCACAGCCCGGCCGCGCCGTTGCCGATCACCACGACCCACGCCCACCCGGCGTGGACGTCGCGCAGGGCGGCGAGCACGCCGGGGTGCGCCCTACGCCCGCGTGGCCTGCTGCTCGACGTCGAACGACCACAGCTCCGATCCCGAGGCCACGGGCGCCGACGCCCCCTCGGGCTGGGCGTGGCCCTGGCTGAACGACTGGGAGCTGACCCAGCCCTGGAACGACTCCTCGTCGGCCCAGCGGGTGTAGACGAGCCACGTCTCGCGGCCGTCGGTGGGCCGCAGCAGCTGGAACTCCTCGAAGCCCTCGGTCTTCTCCACCTGGCCGGCGCGGGCGGCGAAGCGGGCGGCGAGGGCCTCGGCCCGCTCGGCGGGGACGGTGATGGCGTTGATGCGCACGACGGACATGGCGGCGATCTTGGCACGGGGCCCCGGCGGCGGCCAGATCGCCCTCCTCCGGGGGCGCTGTCGCGCGACCGTCCCCCGGTGAGTTCAGGCGCGGCCGGTGAGGGCGGCGGTGAGGATGGCGCGGGCGTCGTCGACGGTGACCGGGCGGACGTTGGCGGCGACGTTGGCGTTGTCGGGTGAGGCGGCGGCGGCCGCCTCCACGTCGCCGGCGGTCACGCCGCAGTCGGCCAGGGCGTCGGGC
>JBOGHR010000690.1:0-4252 GCA_050744905.1 Acidimicrobiales bacterium | reverse complement strand
GCTGGGCGGCGGGCGCAGGCGCCGGGTTGGAGACCTCGGCCCACACCGCCCACAGGACCCGGAGGAAGAACAGCCAGAGCAGCGCCAGGAAGCAGAACTTGAGGATGGTGAGGAGCGACTCCGGCACGCCCGCCCGCGCCCTAGGAGGCTTCGAACCGCACGGTGGTGGTGCCGACGGTGATCTCGTCGCCGTCGCTCAGCCGCCGCTCGCGGATGCCGGTGCCGTTGACCTTGGTGCCGTTGGTGGAGCCGAGGTCGACCAGCACGATGTCGCTGCCCACCCGGCGCACCTCGGCGTGGCGCCGGCTCACGCTCTCGTCGTCGAGGACGACGTCGCAGCCGGCCGTGCGCCCGATGGTCACCGGCCGGTCGCCGATCGGCACCCGGGTGCCGTCGCCCAGCCGCAGCGACCCCACCGAGCCTCCGCCCGGGGCCTCCTTCGCCGAGCTCGAGATGAGGAACATGCCCGGGGTGAGCGACCCGTCGGCCTCCAGGGCGACCTCGACGGGGCCGACGAAGGAGTAGCGCTCGCTGCGGGCGTGGTCCCGGGCGGCGTCGGCCAGCTCGCGGGCCAGGGCGTCGGCGAACGACTCGAACCGCTCCAGGTCGGCGGGGGCGAGGGCGAACACGAAGGCGTTGGGGGCGATGGTGCCCCGCACGCCGACGGTGCGCCGGGCGTCCATCTCGCGGGTCAGCCGGCGGCCCAGCTCCACCGGCTGGAGGCCGCCGCGGAACGCCTTGGCGAACACGCCCTCGACGAGGCGTTCGAGCCGTCGCTCGAACTGCTGGAGACCCATGACGCCGCGGAGCATACCCGTGGCACCCCGCCCTCAGCCCTCCCGGCGCCGTCCTCGGGCCGTCGCTCGGCCCCTGGTCGGCTACCTTGTCCCCCTGCCCTCGGGCGAGTGGCGGAATTGGCAGACGCGCAGGATTCAGGTTCCTGTGTCCGAAAGGACGTGGGGGTTCAAGTCCCCCCTCGCCCACCACTCAGTGGGATGCAGCCCACCGAATCAGTGTTCAAGCGCCCACTTTGCGGTTTGGCGGTGTGGCGCGTCCTGGCGAGCTGTCGACGTCGCAGCTCGATGCCGTCGAGGGGCTGCGCCAGCGGCTCGACCTGAGGGCCTTCGCACCGAGGCAGGCCGCTCGTTCCGCTCGGTGGCGGCACTCGGTTCGCCGGCTTGACTGTCGGGGACGTCTCCCGCTCCCTGAGGCCGTCGAGCTCTCGGGTGACAACGGCCACTCGTTGACGGCGACGCTCCTTCCGGACCGCTGGGAGCTGAGCCCGATATCTCCACAGCTCGGTGCGGTTGCACTCGACGGCCGCCTTCGGGTGCGGATCCCGGTGGGCGTCCGGTACCGGCTCGGGATCAATGGCGTGGTCGTGGTGAGCCTCGCCTTCGACTGCAGCCGGCTTGTCGTGTGGCCGGCCTCCCGTCTCGACGACCTGTTGGAGGAGAGAAATGACTGACAAGACCCTGCGCGCCCGCATCGCGCTCAGCGAACTCGAGGCCATGGGCCTCACCGTCGACGACCTGCTCGGCGTCGCCGGCCGCGCCGGGACTCCTCGTGCTCCGGGGGTGACGGTCGCTGACTACGTGCCCGTCGTGGCTGCGAGCTACCAGCCGCGATCTCGGCGCACGTACAACTCGTACTGGCGGCTCACCGTCGAGCTTCTCGGCGATCTCGCCGTCGACCGGGTGACGGTCGACGACCTGATGTGCGTCGCCGACGAGGCGTCCAAACGGGCCAAGGGACGCCGCGTCGGAAGCGACGGGCGAGCCAGTCGGGAGAGCTGCATTGCAGCCTTGCGGGCGGTGTTCACCCGAGCCCACCGGTCGGGCTTGATCCCGACCAACCCGGCACTGCTGATCGAGAAGCCCCGCCGGCTTCCCAACCGTCGTCGGGCGCTGACCCAGGCCGAACTCGACGAGCTCTGGGCCGCGGCCGCGACGACGACGAAGGACCCGGCGCTCGACCTGCTGCTGCTGCGATTCCACCTCGAATCGGGCGCGCGGCGAATGGGCGCGATCAACCTTCGATTGAAGGACCTTGACCTCATCCGCCAGTCGATCTGGCTGCGGGAGAAGTTCGGCACCGAACGGGAGCAGCCAATCAGCCGCAGCCTGCTTCGGGCGGTTGCCGACCTCGCCGCCGAACGTGGGTCGACTCGCCCAGAGGACCACGCCTTGGTGACGCTGCACCGCGCTCACAGCGGGCTCGCGCCCGTAACGGACCGGACCTATGACCGACTCTTCACCACGGTTCAGCAGCATGTGGGCTGGGCGGAGCGCACGCCGCTCACTGCGCACGTCCTTCGCCACACCGCGATCACGGCCGTCGAGCGCGTGGCCGGTTTCGCCGTCGCCCAACGATTCGCTGGGCACAGCCCGAGCTCGGTGACCGGCACCTACACCAAGGCCGACATCGCCGAGGTGGCGGCCGCCGTAGCCCTGCTCACCGGTGAACCTCATCCACTCGCAGTCTGAGCAACGGGACCCTCACCGGGTGACGCCGCCTCCGGCTCCGGGCAGAACAGCCGGCGGTGCGCCGCCTGGAGCTCCGCGAACGAGGCGCGCGTATACGTGGCGGTTACGCCGCCAGCGTTGTCCCCGTGACCTGCATAGGCGGCCGCCACTCGCTCGCCCGCTGTCATGCGGATGTCGGTGAGTGTCGAATAGCGAATCCAGTGGAGTGTCACGCCGAGCGCCCGAACCCACGGGAGGCGCTGGCCGACCCTGCTGAAGAGGGTGTCGAAGCGCCGATCAGTCAGGCAGGTGCCGTCGGAGTAGTGGAAGACCCGATCACATCCGTCGGCGCGCGTCCTCGCGTGCACCTCAAGCGCCTCGAGGAGCGGCGCGGAGACGGGGATCTCGCGTTGCTCATCGAACTTCTCGTAGAGCACCACCGACGGGGTCGGATGGAGATCGGCGCGGCCAAGGTTGAGGATGCCCTCCCGCCTGCACGCCGTCTCGCGCGCAAAGGCGAGGATGAGGAGGTCAAGCTCCGGATCCCGGCTCGTAGCCAGAACCACCGCGAACAGGCTCCGCAGTTCGTCGGATGAGAGCGCCCGGCGGGGTGACCGCCGACGTCGCGGCCGGGCGAGCCCGGCCGCGGGGCTCTCGCGGATGTGCCCAGACTTGATCGCGCACGCGAAGACGAAACGTGTGGCGTTCACGAAGCTCTCCTGAGCGCCGTATCCGTGGCGGGCACCCGAGCGGGTAAGCGCTTCGCCGCGGACATCGACGGCCGCTTGCTCGAGGTCGAGCAGGGTCACGTCGTTCAGCCGTCGAGCTCCGAGCTCGGTGACCAGCCGGTCGATGTGATGCCTGTAGGTGTCCGCCGTTCGGCCGGTCAACAATCGGGCCGCGACCGGCGCGAACTCCGCAACGGTCGGGACGGGGGACTCTGGCAGGGTGCGCGCGATGCGGGCGAGGTCCTCTCGGGTAGCGCCCAGGTGCGAGGCGAGGGCCCGGATGGTGAGCTCGGCGTCGACGTTCACGACGGTGCTGATCGGATAGCGAGGTTCCTGGGAGAGGTGAGGACGACCCGCGCCGGATCATCGACCCGAACGACGGCGAGCCGGTCGCCTGGCGCGATTCCTGCCGCCCGGAGGACACTGCGGTGCAGCTGCAATCGCCCACGAGGATCGAGTGCCAACCTGTCCCGATCGCTCACCTCTGTGAGCCTGATCTCGACTGTCCCGTCCTCAACCACCGTCGCCACGGCGATGTCCGCCGCAAGCCAGCGGTCCTTGGTCGGCCACGGCACCCGGCCCTTGGCGTCGACGGTGACGATCGCCTCGACCACGCATGGTTCAAAGCCGTCGTGACGGACCCGCTGCGGGCGGGCGGGCTCGATCCAGTGCGCGCGGAGACCACCCGGCGAGGCTCGCCCGACGTACATGGGCGAAAGCGGTGCCAACAGCCGCAGGACGGGGTCGTCACTCATGTCTCGTTCCCCGGTCGCCCCGACACGCGGATGCACCGCCGCCGTCCCCCTTCCTTGATCGACCAGCACGGGCACGGGAGCTTCACTGCTTCTGCAAGCCACTTGAGCCGGGGATCGGCGACACGCAGAGGGCTGCGTGGCTAGCGCAGCGACACTCAGTTACAGCCGGCGCATCGATTAGGGTCCCCCGCCTGGTTAGTCGCGCGATGTAGCCTGCTCATGTGGAGCTGTCGCCCGAAGGCCTGCAGGGGTTCTTCGAGGAGGTGGGCCCCTTGCTCGACGAGCGGCAGCGGCGACTGGTGGC